>CAYVBC010000073.1:0-8190 GCA_964449545.1 uncultured Clostridia bacterium
CTCTGCTAGAATCATTCCTTGCCCGGAATGGTTGAATGCACCTGAAAATCAGATACCCCGTGATGGTTTGCCTGCTTCTGGGGGCATTTCTTTTTCCCCAACAGGAAACGAAAAACCATCCGCGGTACCGTTGCCCGCTGAAAAGCCACAACGGGTACAGTTCATCATTTCAGGAATTCAGGGCCAGCCATTTTCACGGCGGTATCGATTTCCGAACCTTTCAACGGACCGGACTTCCCATTCACGCTATCAGCGACGGTGCCATTTACCGGATCCGAATGGAGAAGCGGGGAAGCGGGCGGGGTGTGTACCTCCGTCACGTGGATGGCAATGCTTCCCTATATTTCCACCTGGAGCGGTTTTCTCCCGTCCTTGAAGCGCTTCTGAAGAAGCGTCAGGGGAAACTGGGGAAAAAATACGTCGGAAATATAGAGTTGACCCCTCCCTTATCCGTGGTTGCGGGTCAGGTGATCGGGTTTACCGGTGAAACCGGAGCCGGATTCCCCCACCTCCACCTGGAAATCCGTGACCCGGAAGGTAACAAGCTGAACCCCTTTCTCCTGGTGAATACGGGGTGTTCGGATGAAAATCCTCCGCTGATCGAATCGGTGGTTCTGCGCAGCCGGGGTGTCGGATTGGTGAATGGCCGGGTGGGGGAGGTTAAAATCCCCATGTCTCGCAAAAACGGCGTATTTCAGCCGGAGCAGGTCGTGGTCACCACCGGTGGAATGGATGTGGTGGCGGGCGTACGGGACATCTCGGATACCGGCCGTTCCGTGGCACCGGGAATGATCCGGGCCCTGCTGGATGGAAAACCGGTATACGGATTGAAATTCACGCGATTTTCCTGGGAAGACAACAACCAGCTGGGATTCATTTACGATATGCGGGAGTCTCGATCCAGTCGGTTCTATTTCAACCTCTTTTCTCAGAAGGGAAATGAATTTGAACAGACCGGTGTTTCCCTGAGGCCTCTTATCGACAACATGACGGAAGGTTTACACGAACTGTCCATTCACCTGGAGGATCATTTCGGCAATACGGCGAATGGGCGGATTCCCCTGATCCGCCGTTCTCTCCCCCGGATTCGCATGGGATCCGTGATTCGACGGGGAAAAAAGCTGTCCATCGAGGTGGTGGAATGCCGGATTCCCGGAGTGGATCGGGTGGAAGCGTCCCTGATGAACCGTTCCGGTAAGCGGATCTCCAGTCGTTCACTTACGGGTCGAATTGAAGCGCCCGGAATCCTGGAGTTGCAGGAACCCGGTCCCGCGACCGTGGTGGAACTGAGGTTCTTTACCCGAGGGATCCCGTTTGCCGCATACCGGTATTCCGTCGCTTCCGGTCAACGGCCTGTTTTGCGACGGATACAGGTTGTGCCCTATCTGGATGGTGACACGGCAGTGCTGAGGATTCAGGATTTTCCACTGGGCGCGGATGCGCTGCGGATGCGCCTGGCGGCCGGAGGGAAAACATGGGAATATCCATTCACCTCAATTGACGGACTCTATTTCCGCCTGCTGGGCCGGGAGATCCCCGCGGACACTCCCGGACATCGGATTCCCCTTCAGTTCGGCGTCATGGAAAAAGATCGTCTGAGTCTCCTGCTGCAGGAGACGGTGTCGCTGATCCGGTTGATTCCGGGGAAATCCGAAACACTTCAATCCGGCAAATTTTTTGCGCGGTTCGGGCCCCGCACGGTCCGCGAACCCCGCTTGATGAGCCTTTCCACGACCCACCACCCGGTTCCTTTTCCCCAGCTTTCCGAACAGGTATCCATTGTGCCTGACCACTTCGCCTTTCTGGACCGGGTGGATTACGGATTCCGGGTCCGGGTGAAACAACCGCGGCAAGCCGCGATTTTCATGTGGAATCATCATAAACAGAAGTGGAAATGCGTTTCCACCCGATTCAACCCGGGAAAGAGTGAATTTACTTCCCGGGTACGCGTGTCGGGAACCTATACCCTTCTGCGGGACACATCACCACCATCCATTGGATTCCGGCGGCTGGGTCCGTCACAACTGCCGTTGATTACGATTTCGGATCAGGGAACCGGAGTGGATGATGAATCCGTGAAGGTGCTTCTGGATGGCGTCGTCATTGAATCCGAATACGATCCGGACCGGCGCTGGTTGGTCTTTGAGTCCCTTCCGGAGATCTTCCCGGGTACCCACAACCTGGAGGTGAGGTGCCTGGATCGGGCGCGGAACCGTCGGGTGCGCAGCGTCCGGTGGAAAATTGCACCCGGGAAGCGCGGGAAAAAAGGTTGACCCTGATTCGTTGTTCGGATAATATTGGACCATGAAAATCTCTAGAACGATTACCTGGATATTGTTCTTTTCATTGATGTGTAACGGATTGACCGCCACGGTGACCGGAACGGGTAACGCCAGTGAAAAGCAAGATGAAAAAGCTTCTCCAGCAGGCACGGAAGAGAAAGAGGATGAAAAAGAACCTCGAGGTGGGGTTGTACGGAATTTCTGGCAGGATGAAAAGCGAATCTGGACCTCGCCCTTCAGGGCATCCGCGAAAGACCTGTTGGTATGGGGCGGCGTGCTGGCGGTTTCCGGAGTTCTGATTCACAACGACGAGAGGATTTACCGGGACATCAAGGATTTCCAGGCGGAAAACGAATGGGCGGACAAGGCAACCCCATTCTTTTCACGCATGGCCCAGGGATACCCATTCGCACTGGCCGGCGCCATCTGGTTGACCGGCGCGCTGACAAAAAACGCCCACTCCCGGGAAACGGGATCCCTTGCCCTGCAGGCCATGCTTCACAGTTTTATCGTGGTTCAGGTGGTCAAACATCTCACCGGGAGAGCCCGCCCATCCGCGTTTAACGGTGAAGATCAGTGGGCCGGACCGAAAGGTTTTTTTAAACGGTACGAAGAGGGGAAATGGTCGCATTACGATGCCATGTTCTCCGGGCATACAGTGACGTTGTGGTCCCTGGCAACGGTTCTGGCCCACCAGTACCGGAAATCGGTGGTGGTTCCGATTCTCGCGTATTCCCTGGCCACACTGGGGGGAATGGCCACGATTACGGATGACCTCCACTGGATATCCGATGTGTTCCTCGGAGCCGTGGTGGGATATGCAATTGCTCGTTTCGTCATCAAACGTCGATCCCGTCGATTCCAGGTCATGCCCGTGATTCATCGCGGGGGCGTGGGCGTCGGCGTCAGCTTCGTTTTCTGAAATCCGGAGGAAATATGAAATTCATCACCCGGGTCTGTCTGGCCCTGATTCTGTGTACCTGTATTGTGACCGCTGCTGCTGGTGAACCCTCCGGAGATGTCGACTATTCGAATGAGTTCGGCCCCGGATACATGACCGGAGTGCTCTGGGAATTATTGCCGGGGGCGGAGTTTATTCCCGGTTTCCTGGAAAATTATGCTTCAGATACCACAATGGTGATCGAGGAGAGCAATGGATTTTCCTGGCTGGATCGCTCCAGAATCTATTTCGATGGTGAATCCACCTTGAATTTCCGCTGGGAATACGCGGGAATGGATATTTCTTCATCCCTGAATCCCGGTTCCGCGGGAGTGATGCTTCCATTGAGGGCAATGAACAGCTTCCGGCTGCAGGGTCGGATGCCCGGTAGAGAGGGAAGCGGTTTATCTCTGGATGCCGCTCCACGGGGAGAGGGCGGAGTGGGAGTCACTTTTTCCGGAGTTTTGCCCGATATGGGCGGACTGGGGCCCGGAGCGGAAACCATGATTCTGAACCATCCCTACAATCGCGCGGAACGACTGTACACCACGCGAAGACGGTTTAACGGACAATGGCAGGCTTCCGGTGTCTGGCAGGGGCGTCTGGGAAGCGGGGATCTTCGCCTTTCCCTGACGGCCATGGACCAGGAACGACAGTTCAATGACTTCAACGCCCGAGACCGGGTATTTTCAGAGGGTGGCAGGGCCGTGCTCGCGGCGGGCCACTTCAGGAGTAAGACCGGTACGGGAATCTTTGAGGCGTACAGCGTATTCAACTCACTGGAACGGTCCGCCATGAACGCGGAATTGGGCCGGCTTCCGGAGGAGACCGCGGACATGGAACGGATATCCCTGTTGACAGGAGTCCGCTGGAAGTCGGAGAAGGGCCTGGATCTGCGGGGAAGTATCCTGATGGAAAAGGAAAATCGCATTCCGGCGGAATCGAATTTCACCAAGGAGATGATGGACAACGATGGGGATGGCCTGTGGCCGGAGGATGCTTTCGGGGATCTGACTTCCACCATCGCGAACCTGGAGGGGAGAATCCGGTTGTGGCGATCCGGCGGTTTGAAACTGGAAGGCATGGCTGGAATCCGGCATACTTGGAACGGGGGAGAGGAACGCGCCCCCGGAATGACGGGAGCGGTTCTGGGTGGAAGCCCATGGCTTGGGTTGGCGTGGAGCAATGGAACCGGTTACGATCATCGTCTCTGGAACGCACATGCCGGGTTCCGGGCTTCCCTGCGACTGACACGGAAGTGGAAACTTCTCGCCGATCTGGAACTGACGCACTCCGGCATGTCATTTTCCAATGATGAACGCAATATTTCCTGGTCGTCTCCCGCCCTGGATATGGGGATGATCTGGGATATCGGGAAGAGGACTCGCCTTTTTCTGGCCCTGGGAACCTCCCCCGTTCAACCCACTTCGCATGTAAGTCGTTTCCTGGATCCCGGAAGACCCGGAGCGCTTGTCTATCACTGGGGGAGTGATCTCAACGGCGATGGGATATTTCAGACCGCTGAAGCGTCCGGTATGTATGGGGTGAGCGGAGCTCCCTGGCACCACGTGGATGGGGACCTGAAAGCTCCCCGGCGTGATCGCCTGGCCATAGAATTCACGACACCCCTGTCACGACGCTGGTCTCTGGATATCCGGGCTGTATACAAGCGTTTTCATGACCTCCTGACCGTGGATTACGCTGGAGAATTCGGTCACATGGAGACGGTGGATAACCTCATGCTCTATCTCCTGGATCAACCGGTGAGCGGATACGTACTGACCAACTCTTCTTTTGAAAAGGATCCCTTTTACGGGCAGTTCCGGTTTACCATTCGGGGACAGGGGAAACGATGGCTGTTTTCATTCTCCTTCATGGCCCACATGGGAATGGGGAGCGCGCCATTGGGAAATGGTGCCGTGGCCAATGATCCGGGAACCCTTTCGGAATTGCAGGCCGGCCCGAACAATCGCTGGAACGCATTCGGGCGTCTGGACGGAGACCGCGCGTTCATATTCCGGGTGTTTTCCGGTTTTCACCTGAATCGGAATCTTTTCCTGGCCATCAGTCTGAAATATCGTGATGGGGATCCATTCGCGTTTATTGATGCCGTGGGAACCGGAGAGAATCGGCTCCTTGTCATGCAGACCATCCGGGCGGAAGACAGCCATGGCCGGAAAGGGGGGCCCAGGGAAGATTACCTGTCCGACTGCAGTGTGCAGCTCAGCTGGGATTTTCATATGCTGGGGGCACGGGCCCGGTTGACCGCGGCCGTATTCAACCTGCTGGATTTCGGCAGCGAATTGTCTGAATATGTTTTCTCCGGGGGTTCACGGGACGCGATGGAGATGCAATTGCCGCGCAGCATGCGCCTCTCATTGAGTCTGTCATGGTGATTCGTCGCCTTGTTGCAGCACTGTTAACCCTGTGATATAGTGATTTTATGAAGATTAGAGCCGTCCAGTTCTCTCCACGCCTGGCCGATGTGGAATGGAATCTCAAGTATCACGAGGAACAGGCTCTCCGTGCCGCTGATGATGGGATGGATCTGGTGGTTTTCCCCGAGTTGAGCCTGACGGGATATCATCTGAAAGATGCGGTGAATGATGTACTCCTGGTTCCCGGGGATGAGGTCTTTTCACGACTGTGCGAACTCAGCCGCGGGGTGGATCTGGTCGTCGGATCTCCGGTGGAGGATCCGCCGGGTCTTATCTACAACTGCGCCCTGTATTTTTCAGAGGGGAAGCTTCTGCATTGTCATCGCAAGGTGCAGTTGCCCAATTTCGGTATGTTCGAGGAACGCATGCTGTATGCTCCGGGGGATACGTTTGCAACATTCCGGGTCCGTGATCTGACTGTGGGGATGATCATCTGCAGAGAGATCCTCTTTCCGGTCCATGGATGGCTCTATCAGCTCCAGAATGTGGACCTTCTTATCGGAATTTCCAACAGCCCCTTCAGGGGGCTGGATTCCCGGGGATTTTCTTCATTCTCACTCTGGGAAAACATGGGGTATATTCACTCCGTTCTGAACAATCTCAACTATCTCTTTGTCAACCGAACCGGATTTGAAGACGGTATCGGATTTGGCGGCGGATCTTTTTTCGCTCCCGCGGGCAAGGGGATTTCTCAGAAAGCCCCTTACATGGATCCGGAAACCATGGATATGGTTCTGGACCCGGATGCGGTAAGGCGTTCCCGGATGAATGGAAACTACCGCAGGGATCAGTGCCCGGAAGTGATCCTGAAGGAATTGGAGAGGATTATCCATGATTGATCTTCATTACCCGGTGGTGGAAGACGCGCTGACCCGGTTCATCCGTGATTTTGTGGAGAAGAACGGGTTCTCCCGGGGGATTCTCGGTGTATCCGGAGGATTGGATTCAGCGGTCACTCTGGCATTGACGGCGCGCGCGCTGGGAGCTGAAAACACCTTCGCGCTGCTCATGCCGTACCGACTCTCTTCGCCGGAAAGCCTCGCCCATGGACAACTGATCTGTGAAAAACTGGGCATTTCGCCCAAGGTGGTTGAGATCACCGCCATGGTGGATGGATACCTGGCCGAAAATCCCACGGAGAACGCGACCCAGGTGGGGAACCTGTGCGCCCGTGCGCGGATGATGGCCCTTTTTGACTATTCCGAACGCACGAGATCCCTGGTTATGGGTACTTCGAATAAAAGCGAATTGCTGATCGGTTATTCCACCCTCTACGGAGACTCCGCGGCGGCCTGCCTTCCTCTGGGAGACCTGTACAAAACCCAGGTGTTCGGGCTGGCGCGTCACCTGGGCATTCCGGAAGAGATCATTCAGAAACCTCCCTCCGCGGATTTGTGGGCGGATCAGACGGATGAAGGAGAGATCGGAATCTCCTATGCGGAACTGGATGAGATTCTCTTCAGGCGGGTGGATGAATCCAGACGTGTCCGGGAATTAATGGACCTGGGGTACTCCGAAAAGAAGGTTCGAGGAATTGAAAAGATGATGGCCCGATCCCAATACAAGCGTGTGATGCCTCCGGTGGCCAAGTTACAGAATCGCACCGTGGGGATTGACTTTCGGTACCTTCGGGACTGGAAGCGTTGACCTTCGATGACCCTGTATATCGTTCCCGTCCCAATTGGAAATCTTGGAGATATTACCCTGCGCGCCATTGAGGTGTTAAGCGAGGTGGATTTCCTGGTGGCGGAGGATACGCGACATTCCATGCGTCTTCTGAATCATCTGGGAATTAAAAAGCCCATGATGAGCTATTACCGTCCCCGGGAAAAGGAAAAATCCCTGGCCATCCTGAAAAGGCTGAAGAATGAAACCGCAGCGTTGATCAGCGACTCCGGAACACCCGGG
This sequence comes from uncultured Clostridia bacterium, assembly GCA_964449545.1. GTDB lineage: Bacteria > Acidobacteriota > Aminicenantia > UBA2199 > UBA2199 > UBA876. The sequence goes on from CAYVBC010000073.1 coordinate 7,569, forward strand.
ATTTCGGATCCGGGATATATCCTGATTCGAGGCGCCATAGAAAACAATATCACGGTTGTCCCCCTGCCGGGACCGACAGCCTTTGTTCCCGCTCTGTGCGCGTCCGGATTACCCGTGGACCAGTTTCTGTTTATCGGTTTTCCGCCGCGCCGTGCCGGTGAACTGGAAAAAATGCTGCGGAGCCTGTCCTCTCTGCCTTTTACCATGGTGTTTTACGAGTCTCCGCGACGGACCCGGGGATTCCTGGAATCCGCGTTCCGTGTGCTGGGCGCCAGGCCTTTCGCCATGGCCCGTGAGTTGACCAAACGAAACGAATCCCTGGTCCGGGGCAGGCTGGACAGTTACCTTGAGCTGCTGGAAAACGAAACCATGCGGGGAGAGGTGGTGCTGATGGTTTCGGGAAAGCCCTCGGGAGAAGAACTGGAACCGAAAGTAATGATCAGGGATCGTGAAGATATACTCCGCGTTCTTGAGGAGAGGTTCAATATCAATCGCGCGGATGTGCGCGCCGCCTGGATGCGGAAGTCGGAGTGATCCCATCTGAAACCGTCGCGGATTGTCAGTTTCCGGGAGAAATGGTATAATGAATTTTCATGGCTGAGTACAGATATATCGCGGTGGA
>CAYVBC010000074.1:0-2227 GCA_964449545.1 uncultured Clostridia bacterium
ACACGCCTTTCTCCACAAGCAACGCGTCCCGGCATCGTTCGCCCTCATCATCCCGATGGGCCGGAGGAAAAAACGGATCCCCCGTTTCACGAGCGGACAGGGTGATGGAATCCGACATCACCTGCTTTCCCAGTAAACCGGGATGGAGAGGTGAATCCCCATTGCACACATGATCCGCCTCCAGGGAATGCCCCATCAGCTCATGCCAGAGAATTCCTCCGTCTCCGGCAGCCAGGACCACGGGAACGGGGCCATCAAGCTTCTCCTTCATGGCAGAGGCCCGGTTCTCACGGACCCTTCGTAGCCGTAAAAGGAGCCCATCACGATTGAAAGTACCGCCCGGAATCTTCCCCTCCCCCAATTCGAACTCCGATCCATCCGCTTCCAATCGGACCCGCAGCAACAGGCTGTCATGGGCAAAGGGAATCAGGATGTCCTTTCCCCTGCGATTGCGAACCCAGCGCAATCTTCGGTTGCTGCGAACCAGCACCATCCAGTAGGGCAGATCCAGACGATTCAACTCTTCCAGCAGCTGGCGCTGTTCCCTGAGCAGCGCCCCGGGGTCAAGGGGAGGCGGGAGTGGTTTGATCCGGGGTGGCTTCCCCACCAGGCCCACGGCTTCCGCCGCCTTTTTCAGATTTTCCCTCTCCGCCCAGGTCTGCTCCCAGCTTCCCGACCGCTCCCGCTTCAATCCACCGGCCCGACATGACACATCGTATCGTCGGCTTCCCCGGGAGTCCACGCTGAACCGACGCAACTCCGATTCCTCGGCCAGAAAAAAGGTCATGTTCTGCATTTCACACATTGTATGCCTGCAACCATGTGAAATCAACGCCAGAGACCGATTCCCTTTTTGACACCATCCGCCAGCTGTGCTATCTGATTAGAGTGAAAAGCAGAGCAATTACGAGAATCCTCCTCCAGTGTATATCTTCACCCTGGATCAGCCGACTCTACGGACGCCTGACCCGAATCCGACACCCCAGGTCACTGGCACGCTTCATGATCCGGAATTTCAGGCGAAGTTACGGCATCGACATGTCCCGATTCCAGGGATCCGCGGAGGACTACCCCAGCCTCGCGGATTTTTTCGTTCGCCCTTTTGATCCCGGAACCGTCACCCTGGAGCCCATGGCGGATCACCTGCTGTGCCCCGCGGACGGCAGATTATCCGACATTGAAACCGTCACCTCCGACCAGGCGACTCAGGTGAAGGGCATGGCGTATTCGTTGACTGAACTCATCGGAGACCATCCGGAGTTCTCTCCCGGGTGGCACGTGGCCACGATCTACCTGTCTCCATCCGACTACCATCGGTTTCACCACCCGGTGAATGCCGATGTAGTCCGTGTCCGGCGCATGGGCGGATCCCGCTTCCCGGTCAATTCATTGGGCACGGGCGCCATACCCCGCCTCTTTGTGCGCAACGAGAGGGTGGTGATCCACTATCATGTCGCCGGTGTTCCACTCTATTTCGTGGCTGTGGGAGCCACCTTCGTGGGTGGAATCCACTTGACGTTGCCCTGCCCACGCTCTCCGAAAGAGGGGTGGATGGCGATCAATCGCCCGGTACGTCAACTGCATGAACTCGGCCGTTTCGACCTCGGATCCACCATTTTAATGGTTCTCCCCGCTTCCCTGGCCGACCCGGTTTCTCTTCCCTCCGGGCATCCGGTCCGGGTGGGCACTCCGCTGTTCCGCCTGAACACACCATAAAAATTCCGCAGACAAATTCGTGATGGTGCTTAATAAATATAGTGATGGAACTGGGGAACTCTCGTGATAGGGCTCTGGAAATCCTGTGATGAAAAAGATACATCACCATCTCTTTTTAGAACCCATCACAGATGATTCAGTACCTGCCAGGGAATTTTTGTTTTGAATTTGGAATATTTGGATTTTGAATTTGTTTCGCATTTCGGATTTCGTGCTTCTTATTTGACACCTTTTTTGCCTTCTACTGTATGCATTCTAAAACGAGGTCTTATTTACCTTCCCGGTGTGACTCACCGTCCGGGAGGCTCAGGACGAGGGAAGGAACGGTGGACGGGTATGGCCACCTCGCCCCTCTTTTTGTCAAACCCCCCAACTTCCCTACTCTCCAACTCTCCAACTCTCTAACTTTCCAACTCTCCAACTTTCCAACTCTCTAACTCTCCAACTCTCTAACTTTCCAACTAAAAAAAGGGCCGCTCCAAAGGAACGGCCCTTTTTTTTTATACAGAGG
>CAYVBC010000074.1:2327-7879 GCA_964449545.1 uncultured Clostridia bacterium
TCCAACTAAAAAAAGGGCCGCTCCAAAGGAACGGCCCTTTTTTTTTATACAGAGGTGCTGACGGAGTTAAGGTCAGCGCCTGATTTCCACGGTTCCCGAGTGGGTCCGCAAACTGATTGCCGGTTGATCACCCCGGGAAAATGATAAACGGGAGAATTTCGTTCCCCTGCGAAATACCGTTTCCGTATTGCCCTTTTCTGAACAACGGATCTCACCTCGGTTGAACGCGGCCAGCAATTCGAAGCTGCCTTTGACGGGATTCCCATCAAAATCGAGGACCACGGATCCCGAGGCGGAGGACAGGGTCATATCATGTTTCGCCTCGGCCCCCAGATTCACCTCAATAGAGCCGGAAGCGGCCGAAAGGGTCCACTCCCCGGTGGGAATCAACCCCTTCATTTCGATTTCTCCGCTGGCACTGCGGACATCCCCGGAGCCATGAATCTTTTTCAGATCCACATCTCCTGAAGCGGTCCGGATCTTTAAAACACCCTCGGCACCGACAATTTCAATATCTCCACTGGCAGTCATCACACTGATACCGCCCTTGGATTTTTCGACATTCACATCACCGGAAGCCGTATGGATTTTTGTCTCCATGGACACACCGGCAATATCCACATCACCGCTGGCGGTCCGGATCTTTATTTTTCCGGATAATCCATCCAGATTCACGTCACCGGAAGCCGTGGATATATCCAGGGCGTTGCCCAGTTCCCGAACCTCCAGATTGCCCGAAGCGGAGCGGAAGGTAACCGCCACACCCTTCGGTACCCAGATGGACCACCGAGAACGGCCGTGGTTCGGGCCGTGCCCGGAGAATTCCTCACCAACGGTCACGATCCCGTTGGCCATTGATACTTCCGGACTGTAGCTGTCCGGGGATTTTGTGGTTTCGTTCTTGATCCGGATTTTGGATCCATCCGCTGAAGCAATGACGCAGTCACTGCTGGCCAGCCGGATCCGGATCTCCGCGGCGCCGGAGAAACTCTTCTCCAGGATACGGGGAGAATCCGCCGCGCCAAGCCCCGGCCCCATCAGCCATATCAATACGATAATGGCGAGTATTTTTACCAATCTGATCATGTGTTCACTCCTTGATTTTTCTGTTCCTTCCTGATACGCGATCCATTCAGCGTTTTGCCTTTCTCAGGTAGATGTTTCCGTTTATGGTGCGGATTTCCACCTTGTTTTTGCCGTCACCCACCTTTCCAACCATGCGGAGGGTTCTGACCTTTTTACCCTTCAGGATTCTCCATTCCTTTTCCTCTTTCACCTTCAGGCCGAAATCGCTGTGAATCGAATAGTCATTGTGACCATTCTTGAAAATATCCACTTTCAGATCCACATCCATGGAGAGATTCGCCGGGACCACCAGCTCAATATCGCCGCCATAAGAAACGATCTCAGCGTGACGGTCTCCCTTGGCGGGATTTCCCACCATAAATACCTTGACGTCGCCGCCCATGGTCTTGGCCCATACCCAGCCATCGATGGCATCGATATGAATGTCGCCACCCATGGTTTTGGCCTTGATAAATTTTCCGGCGGATTTTACCGTAATTTCACCACCCATGGTATGTACGTCCGCTCCCTCGGGAGCCTCATCCACGTTGACCGTCCCACCCATGGTTGAGATCCTGACCACTTTATCCGTGACCTTCTGTCCCGGTTTTTTCTTGACGTTTCGATAGATCACGTTCCCGCCCATGGAGGATCCCTTCACGTCACCCACCACATCTTCAAGAAGGACACGGCCACCCATGGTACGGACTTCGCCATCCACGTGGGAATTCTTCAAGGTCACGTCCCCGCCCATGGTCTTCATGTATACCACTCCCTTCAAATCGCTGAGCTTGAGATCTCCGCCCATGGTGCGCCCGGTAATTTCACCGCTCACACCGGAAATTTCGATTGAGCCTCCCATGGAACGCAGTTTCAAATTGTACTTGAATGGAACATGAATCGAAACGACGTTGTCGCCGCTGTAACGTTTCCAATTTGCCTTTTCCGAAGAGAAGCGGGTTTCCACTTCAACTCCGTCTTCGGTCTGACGCACGGTAAGAGGCAGCTCATCGGCTGATTTTCCCTCAACGCGGACCACCACTTTGCCCTGCTTCCAGCCCGTGACAAGAATCTTGCCACCGGTTTTCAGATCCACCACCAGTCGCTGACCTGGTTTCGAATCAAATGTCTTCTCCGTTTTTTCCGGTACAGCCAGGGCCGGCAGTACCAGGCCCAGCACACACGCAATGACTGTCAGTTGTTTTTTCATGATTCACCTCACTTGCACTCTCTGCAACCACCCCGATGATACATGCGGAATTCAGGCTTTTCGTCCGTGATTGCAATTTCGTACCTAATTTTCGTTCCAAATTGCAATTTCACGCCCCGGTTATGGGTAAAAAAAAAGGGCGGGAGCCCGGCTCCCGCCCCGCGATTCCAATACCGGAATCTCTATTGATACACTTTCCCCGATCCGTCACTCATGATTTCTTTTTTCACCCATGACTCCGGTTCCACCATGAACAACCACTCTTTAAACGATTTACCCGCCCGGCAGGTTCGCGAAATTATTCATCCCCTCCGGGAGCGGATTGACTTTCTGAATCCGATCGCCTGAGAGAAATGAACAGTTCAAACGCGTCACGACCCTCCGCGGCCCAGAATTCATTGAAATAATCCCGGGTTTTTGAATCTCGACCCCCGATCCATGCTTCTCTCTGCAAACCCCCCGGTTCGCGGGGATCGGGATGAAACCAGTTGTGGATCCGGTTATGGGAACTGCGCGAGTGGTGGTCTCCGTGACCGTGGCCGCCGAAAAAGATTTTTGCCAGCAACAGCAATCCGAAGGCCTGCCAGAATCCGATTTCACCCAGGCCGAATACCCCGGGCATGATCCAGTTCCACAGCGCTTTAACCAGAATGGCGAAAACAAAGGCAAACGCCGTGGCAATCCCGATCCCCATCAACACACGGGCCAGGATACCCAAAAACCGTACCGGCCCGCGACAATGAACATTCCTGAATTCTTCTTTATTGTGCACCATTTTTTTCTCCTTGCGCACCCTCGCCCTGTGCCGCCATGCGGTCTTTGATCTTTTTAAGTGCGCGGGACTTACGGGCCAGCAGGGTTCCCACCGGGACATTCCACTCCCGGGAAAGCTCTCGAAAGGTCCAGTTATCCAGTTCCGTGGCCATTATTACAGCCTGTTCCGCCGAACTCAGCCGTGCCAACTCCTTCCTGAACCGAATCCACCGGGCGTTCTCATCCATGATCTTTTCAGAAGAGATACCCTGGGCGGGCAAGGAATCCACCAGGGGACTGCCACCCATCAGAGAATCCAGTGACAGTGTATACTTTCGAGCTCTCCAGCTATCCACCACCCGGTTTCGCAGTGAACGATACACATAGGCAGCCAGGTTATGGATGGGAGCGGAAATATCGGCCTTGTCGAACAGTCCCACAAGGACATCCTGAACGATATCCTCGGGTTCCATGCCTTCCACTTCCCCCAGGCGTCGACGGACGAATTCCACGAGACGTCCGTACTCTCGCCGGACAAAACCGGCAGCCTGTGTTGACCCGTAATGTTCCATAATACCCTCTAAGACGAGGCTGCGACCGGAATATTGCATTCCTGGTTTCGCGATACCATAAAGCGCCTTCCAACGCAACCGGATTGTATTGACAACCACTTGGAGACAGGATACAAAAAGGTGAGCTGCTGGAGGCACCCCATGAATCAGAAAACGCGGATGAATCGCATCGGTGCGGTGGAGTTGTTCCGGGGATTATCCGATGAAGAGCTGGAATACCTGGCAAAATCCGCTGAACATGTCACCCTGGATCCCGGAGACCCCCTGTTCTCGTCGGGTCAACCCCGCAATGCGCTTTTTGTCATTATATCCGGTCGGGTTGAACTGACCCAGACCACGCCTTCCGGCAGCCGCCGGGGCCTGGCCATATTCGGACCTGGTGATTTCCTCGGAGAAGGATCGATTCTGGATGACACGCCCCACTCCACCACTGCGCAGGGCACGGAAACGGTGGAAGTTCTCCGTATTCCCCGTGAAGTTTTTCTCAACCACGCGCCCCTTACCGCGCGGGTTTTCTCACATATCGCACGCGTTATTTCCCGGCGCATGCGCCTGGCCAATCGCCGGGGGCTTCACGCGGCGGCCCAGTATGAGTCCGGACAAACACGTCGTGAACATGATCTTCTTGGTAACAGGGATGTGCCGGGAGAATACCTGTTCGGCATCCAGACCCTCAGGGCCCTGGAAAATTTTCCCATCAGCGGAGTTTCTCTGGGGCATTTCCCGGACCTGGTCATCGCATTGGCCATGGTCAAGAAGGCGGCCGCGCGCGCCAACCATGACGCCGGGCTTCTCAATCCCCGGCAGGTGAAGGCCATTGAGGGCGCATGCAGGGAAATTATTCAGGGACGGCTCCACAACCACTTCGTGGTCGACATGATCCAGGGGGGAGCCGGCACATCCAGCCATATGAATGCCAACGAGGTGATCGCCAACCGGGCCCTTGAGCGCATGGGATTTTCACGTGGGGAATATGAACATTGCCACCCCAACAACCATGTCAACTGTTCACAATCAACCAACGATGTTTTCCCCACCGCGGTAAAAATCGCCCTCCTGCGGATGAATCGCCGTCTCACCCGCCGCCTGGAGGAGTTGTCCGCCGCATGCCGCATCAAGGGCCATGAATTTTCCGGAATTCTTAAAATGGGACGCACCCAACTGCAGGACGCGGTCCCCATGACGCTGGGTCAGACATTCTCCGCCTGGGCCGTAACCCTGGAGGAGGAGATCCTCCGCCTGGAAGAAAATGTGTCCCTCTTTCTGGAAATCAATCTGGGAGCCACTGCCATCGGAACCGGGCTGAATGCTCCCGAAGCGTACCGGAACTCGGTGATCCCCCATTTACGGGAGATCTCAGGCCTGCAGCTGGAGCGGGCCTCCGACCTGATTGAGGCCACCCAGGATACGGGCAGCTTTGTCATGTATGGATCAGCGCTCAAACGGCTGGCGGTAAAACTCTCCAAGATCGCCAATGACCTCAGGCTCCTCTCATCCGGCCCCAGAGCGGGTCTGAATGAGATCAACCTCCCGGCCATGCAGCCGGGATCCACCATCATGCCGGGAAAAGTCAACCCGGTAATCCCTGAGGTGGTCAACCAGGTGGCCTACAAGGTGATCGGAAATATATTGACCGTCACATTTGCCGCGGAGGCGGGGCAGCTGGAACTCAATGTGATGGTCCCCGTGATCGTGCAGAGCCTGTTTGAATCCATGGAGATGTTGTGCAATGCCATGGAGACCCTGACCATCCGATGCGTCAAGGGGATCACGGCAAACACGGATCGCTGCCGCCGCATGGTGGAAGAGAGTATCGGACTGGTAACGGCCCTGGTTCCCGCTCTTGGATATGAGACCTGCTCTCTTCTGGCACGGGAAGCCCTGGATTCCGGACGGGGAATTCGCGAACTGGTTCTCGAAAAAAAACTATTGCCTCCGGAACGTCTGGATGA
>CAYVBC010000075.1:0-7823 GCA_964449545.1 uncultured Clostridia bacterium
CGTGCCCGGGGGGATGCCAGCGCCACGCTCTGGTTCACCGCCGCATGGTCCGGAGTGGAGTCCGAAGCGGTCAGCAGATGAAGCCCCAGGCGCAACAGGACGCGCACCCGGGGCTCAATGCGCCCGGACGATATGCTGGACCAGTGATCCACCAGGTGGTCCAGTCTGCGCTGGTGACGGATTGTACCTGCCACCATGCGGTATGGAGCGGCCGCGCGGCCGCCACTCACGGACGCCAGCCTCTGCTGCAGAAGGTGGCGAAGGTTGGTGCCGGGGGCTTGCTCAAAGTGGAGAAGGATGCGGTAGGCCAGGGCGACTGAATTCACGATAACCGGGTGGGGACTTTATTCCCCATGGAAAAACAGTGCGGGGTCATGGGACGTTTGCACTGGGGCTGAATCCGGTTCAATTGGAGCACATCGTTGGCGCCGCAGGCCACACGCATCCCCGTGTCCGTGATCTCCAGGACCGTGCCCGGTGGAGATGAAGTGGGTTCCTCCGTGAAGGGAACGCACTCCAGAACCTGGACCGTACGATCCGACATCTCAAAGAAAATTCCCGGCCAGGGCTGGAATCCGCGCCAGCGGTTGTAGAGCGTCCGGGCGGAAAGGTTCCAGTCAATCCGGCCCTCCTCTTTGCGCAGGGGAGCGGCCTGGGTGGCGGCCGCGTGATCCTGGGATTCGGGCGCCTGGGTTCCCTCCAGGATCCGGGGAAGTGTTTCCGCAAGAAGTTCCGTGCCCATTGCGGAGAGGCGGTCAAAAAGTTGGGGAGCTGTTTCATCGGGATCCACGTCCAGACTGCGACTGGACCAGACAGGGCCCGCGTCCATGCGGGGGCGGATTTCGAATATGGTGACACCGGAAACGGTTTCGCCGGCTTCCAATGCGCGTTGCACCGGGGCGGCGCCGCGCCAGTGTGGTAGAAGAGAAAAATGCACGTTGATGGTTCCGCACCGGGGGATACGGGCGATGGATCTGGAGATGTAGCGGCCATATGCGATCACCACCGCAAGGTCTGCTTCAGCTTCCCGGACGTGGTCTTCAAACTCTTCGCAGCGCAATACCTCCGGTTGAACACAGGGGATGGAATGTTCCCGGGCGAAGGTTTTGACCGGAGGCTCCAGGAGCTGACGCTTCCGCCCCCCCCGGGCATCGGGTTGGGTGACAACGAGTTTCAGGTTCGTGTGGAGGGTGAGGTATTCGAGAAAAGGCAATCCCGCCGCGGCGGTGCCGTAGAAGATTGTATTACCACGATCCATTCTGCTTCATGCGCGTGATTTCCCGCCTGGCCAGGCGCCGCTTTAATGGCGAAACCCGGTCCACGATCACGCGGCCGTCCAGGTGGTCGATTTCATGCTGCAGAATCCGGGCTTCATAGTCGTGGTACTCCTTCTCAAATTCCTTTCCATCGATATTCACGGCACGAAGGAGGAGGCGGGTTTTTCGTTCCACTCCCAGACTGACTCCGGGAACGGAAAGACACCCTTCCTCATCCGTGTCCGAACCGTCGGATTCCAGGATGACCGGATTGAAGTACACATGGAAATCGGTGGGATTCTCACCCACGCTCATGTCATAGATGAACAGGCGGATGCTTTCCCCCACCTGGGGGGCGGCCAGGCCGACACCGTTGGCCTGGTACATGGTCAGGCGCATCGACTCCACCAGGTTAAGCAGCCTTTCGTCCATGGCGGTGATTTCACTGGCCCGCTGGGCCAGAACGGATTCACCGTATTTACATATCTCAAGTAATTCAGTGCTCATGGTAATCTCTGAAACCATTATAACGCCTGGGGTTGGGGCTGTCAATCCGCGTAAGGATGGCCTGGAAAGGGAGGTTTATGGTACAATGCAGCATGGCTCGGATTCGGGAACTTTCTCCGGATGTGTATCGCAAAATCGCCGCCGGCGAAGTTGTGGAACGCCCCCTTTCGGTTGTAAAGGAGCTGGTGGAAAACGCCATTGATGCCGGAGCGGATGAGATCGTTGTGGAGCTGGGCGATGGCGGAAGTCGCCTGGTGAGGGTAACGGACAATGGCCGCGGATTCCCTCCCGATGAAATCGCCCTGGCGTTTCAACGTCATTCCACCTCCAAGCTCATCGACCTGGAGGACCTGGACCGTCTCACCACCCTGGGTTTCCGGGGAGAGGCACTGGCTTCCATCGCGGAAGTCGCGCGCGTTCACCTGGCCACTGCCACGGCGGAAGGCTCCGGAAGGGAGATGGCGCTTGAACCCGGCGAGGCGCCCAAAATCACCGCGGCCGCATGTGCCCGGGGAACCCGCATCCAGGTCACGGATCTCTTCTTTAATTTTCCTGTTCGTGGAAAATTCCTGAAAAGCGCGCGCACGGAAACCAACCGGGTCTCCTCCTGGATGGAGGGGATGGCCCTGGCATGGGAAAAGGTGGCCTTCCGGCTGGATCACAATGGACGCACCCTGTTTGATTATCCCCGCGCGGATACCTTACAGGAACGAGCGTACCAGGTGCTGGGGCGCGACGTGGCCGCGACGCTTCAGCCCGTGGTGAAATCCGGGGTCGGTTTGGACGGGTGCGTGGGACTGGTCAGCCGCCCGCGTACCGGAGTGACCCATCGCCGTCAGCAGTTCTTTTTCGTCAATCGGCGCCCGGTACGGGAAAAGACGCTGATGGCCGCGCTCAACAACGCGGCGGGTCCATTCCTGGAAAAGGGGAAAAGTCCCGTGGCGGTTCTATTGCTCCAGGTTGCTCCCGAGGAGGTGGATGTCAATATTCACCCCATGAAGCTGGAGGTCCGTTTTCGCGATTCCCGCGCTGCGTACAGTATGGTCTACCATGCCGTAAGCGCCGCAATGGAGAATCGGATCCCCGGACCGGGGATCCCGCATCCGCAACTGAAGGGCTCCGGGGGGTCGGGCGCCTTTTTACCACGGGAAAATTCACTTTCCGGAAACGTTGGAGATCCGCGTGAGTTCCAAAACGGGATACTGGAGTTTCCAGGGGGGATGCCGGAGGAACGGGGTTTCCATATACTGGGACAGTTCCATGACGGATATATCGTGGTGGAGCGTGAGGGAGAATTACTGGTCATTGATCAGCACAACGCCCATGAACGGGTGAACTTCGAGCGCCTGCTGCGCCAGGTAAAAGAGAGTAAGGTGGAGACCGCGGCGCCCCTCTTTCCCTTGATTGTTCAATTAACCCCCTCTGAGCGGGAGTCTCTTCAGGAACGGGAAAAGGAACTGGAAGGCATGGGATTTGAACTGGAACCCATGAGTGGGGGATCCGTTGCCATCCGTCACTATCCCCGGTTGCTCAAGGAATCCATGGTGCCGGATGCCCTGCGCGGAGCGCTTCACCTGCCGGAGGAAGAGGCGGGAAAGGACCTTGAGGTATTGGCCGGGGTGGCCTGCAAAGCGGCGGTGAAGGTCAACCAGTCCCTCAGCGCCCGGGAGATGGAGCAATTGGTTACGGATCTTTTTGCCTGCGAGAACCCTGAATTCTGCCCCCATCGGCGGCCTGTCATCGTCCATCTGTCTCTGGAAGAGATCGAAAAAAGACTGAAAAGGAGTTAATCCCCGGCAAGGATTGACGGCTTGTTCAGTCTCTGATACAAATAGGTTTTTCAAGCCATTCAGGAGCGTAAATGGAAAAAATTATCGGGATTCGCAGAGAAGACAAAAACAAGTGGGAACGACGGGTACCGCTGTCACCGGAACATGTGAGAGAACTGAAGGAAAAACAGGGAATCCATACCATCGTGCAGCCGTCTTCCACGCGGATATTTACGGATGACGAGTACCGCGCGGCGGGGGCGGAAATCAATGAGGAACTGGGGCGGGCCCGGGTGGTTTTCGCGGTTAAGGAGATCCCTTCCCAGCTGTTCCAGCCGGATACCACGTATGTTTTTTTCTCTCACACCATCAAGGGGCAGCCGTACAATATGGATATGCTGCGCCGCATGATGGATCAGCGGATCAACCTGCTGGACTACGAACGTTTCCTGGATGATCAAAACCGCAGGCTGATCTTTTTCGGTCGTTATGCCGGGCTGGCGGGCATGATCGAGACCCTGCACGCCTATGGCCGGAAACTCTCCCTCCAGGGGTATGAAACTCCCCTGGCTGAAATTCGCCAGGCCTGGGAGTACGATGGTCTGGAAGCGGCCAAGGCCGCGGTGCGGGAAGTGGGGGAGCGGATCGATGCGGAAGGGATGCCTCAGGAACTGGCCCCGCAGATTGTGGCCTTCTCCGGATACGGCAATGTCAGCCGCGGGGCCCAGGAGATCTTTGATCTCCTGCCCCACAAGGTGTTGTCCGCGGCAATCATGGATGAGATGTACGAAAACTTTTCAGACGACAATTTCAATTTCTACAAGGTGGTGTGCCACGAAGACGACATGGTGCGGCGTATCGAGGATGGGGGATTTGAGCTCCAGGAGTACTACAAACACCCGGAACGCTACGAGTCGATCTTTCAGCGCTACCTGCCGCGGATCAACGTCCTGGTCAACTGTATTTACTGGACCGCGGATTATCCCCGCCTGGTGACCCGGAAGTACCTGCGCGATGAAGCGGCGATCCGGTCCAATCCCACCCTTCAGGTCATCGGAGACATCTCCTGCGACATTGAAGGGTCCATTGAAATCTGTCGCGAGGCCACCATGCCCGACGCGCCCTGCTTCACCTACAGGCCCGCCAGTGATGATTTTGAAGACGGGGTGACGCGCCTGGGTGTGACGGTCATGGCCGTGGACAACCTGCCCTGCGAGTTTCCGCGGGAAGCCTCTCAGGATTTTTCAGAAGTACTCAAACCCTATGTTCCCTCGATCCTGGGAGCGGATTTTTCCAGGTCTACCGAGGAGAGCGGACTGGACCCCGTGGCACGCCGTGCATTGATTTTGAGACAGGGGCGCCTGACCAGAGATTATGCCTATATGAGCGATTTTCTGAAATAGATATTCAGAGAGGAGGAAAACGAATGAAACGAAACATACTGGTACTGGGAGCCGGCCTCGTAAGCCGGCCCGGGGTTCGTTATCTGCTGGAGCAGAAGGATCTGAAAGTCACTGTGGCTTCCCGCACCGTATCCAAGGCACAAGCCCTGGTTGAGGGATACGCCAATGGGAGCGCGCGGCAGATCAATGTGCAGGATGAAGCGGCCCTGGCCGCGCTGATCCGGGATCATGACATCATTGTCAGCCTGCTGCCCTGGATCCACCACGTCAAGGTGGCCAACCTCTGCGTGGAGTACGACAAGGATATGGCCACCACCTCCTACGTGAGTAAAGGCATGGAGGCATTGGACGCGAAAGTCCGGGAAAAGGGGCTGCTTTTTCTCAACGAGATCGGCGTGGACCCGGGCATTGACCATATGTCCGCCATGCAGGTTATCGATCAGGTTCATGCCACCGGCGGTCGTGTCCTGGAGTTTTACTCCGTGACCGGCGGGCTGCCCGCGCCGGAAGACAATGACAATCCCTTCGGATACAAGTTTTCCTGGAGTCCCCGGGGTGTCATCCTGGCTTCGCGGAACTCCGCCCGCTACCTGGAAGGTGGTAAAGTGGTGGAGGTGGAGGGGAAAAACCTCTTTCTGGATCGGCGCGAAGAGGAGATCCACGGCGTCGGACGCCTGGAGATGTACCCCAACCGGGATTCCATACCCTACCGGGAAATCTACGGCATTGAGGAAGCGGAAACCGTCATGCGTGGAACCTACCGCTACGTGGGATGGTGTGAGACCATGAAGAAGATCGTGGACCTGGGCCTGGTGGATGATACGCCCCGGGAGAGCCTCAAGGGGGCCACATTCCGCGGCATGATGGCGGAGCTGGTGGGCTGCGATCCCGCGGGTGATGTCAAGGCGGCTACAGCGGAAAAGATCGGACTTGCCGTGGATTCTGAAGTGATATCCCGCATGGAGTGGCTGGGCCTGTTTTCCGATGAAAAGGTCGCCGATATCCCAAACCCCCTGGATATACTTTCAGAGCGGATGCAGGAGAAGATGCCTTACAAACCGGGAGAGCGTGACATGATCGTCATGCGCCACAGCTTCCTGGTGGAGAAACGAGACGGTAACCGGGAACGGATTACTTCCACATTGATTGATTACGGAATTCCAAATGGCGACTCCTCAATGGCCCGCACCGTGAGTCTGCCGCTGGCCGTGGGTGTCTCCCTGATGGCCCGGGGTAAAATCGAGAAGACCGGGGTCGTCCGCCCCGTGGATCCGGCGGTATATACCCCGGTCATGGAAGAGCTGGCCAAGCTGGAGATACGGATGGTTGAAGCCCGGGCCCGGGCTTGACCATCATGAAGGGACTCGGGCGGCGGGGAGAAGACGCCGCCGCCCGGTACCTCCGGAAAAGGGGGTACAAGCTGATCAATCGTAATTTGCGTCTTGCCGGTGTCGAGGTGGATCTCGTGGCGGAACTGGGGGAGTGGATCTGCTTTGTGGAAGTAAAGAGCCGGAGCCGCGACGACCATGGAGATCCCCTGGAGTTCGTGGATCCGCCCAAGCAGCGGCGCCTGATCCGGGCGGCCCGTGTATTCTGCGCCGGCCGTCCATGGCGGGACCGGCCCGTGCGCTTTGACGTGATCTCCGTGTTGGAGCGGGGTGAAAAGCTCGAGGTTCACCACCTTGAGGATGCTTTCCAGGAGGAATGAATGGGTGAGATGCGACTGGATCTCCTGAGTGGAGAGTGGGTGATATTCGCGCCGGAGCGCCGCCGTCGTCCCTCCCATCTGGACGGACCGAGACCGGAAGAAACGGACC
The DNA here is from genome assembly GCA_964449545.1 of uncultured Clostridia bacterium. GTDB lineage: Bacteria > Acidobacteriota > Aminicenantia > UBA2199 > UBA2199 > UBA876. The sequence continues at coordinate 6,753 of CAYVBC010000075.1, forward strand.
CGGCCCGATGCCCGTTCTGCCCGGGACACGAAGATATGACGCCGCCGGAAATCATGGCCCTTCGGCCGCGGGGGGGGGCGGGTACCGGGAGTGGATGGACGGTACGGGTGTTTCCCAACCTGTATCCGGCCCTGCGCGTTGAAGGGGAGGTGGATGCCCGTCCGGATGGAATATTTGATCGCATGAACGGGGTGGGCGCGCACGAGATCCTGGTCATGACGCCGGATCATGATGCCCGCCCGGGTGATCTCGCGCCGGAATGCTGGCGTTCGGTCCTGGGCGTGATCCAGACACGGATCCGTGACCTGAGAGGGGATGGCAGGCTGAAGCACATCCAGGTGTTTCAGAATCATGGGTTTCGCGGAGGCGCCACCCAGCCTCATGCCCATGTGCAGCTTATCGCCCTGCCCGTGGTACCGCCGAGGCTGAAGCGTCAATCAGAACGGATGCAGGGCCATTTTGAGCGGCGCGGACGCTGCCTGATCTGTGACCTGCTGAGCGTGGAACTGGAGGAGAGGTCGCGGGTGTTTCTGGATGATTCCCGTACGGTGGGGTTTGTGCCCTACGCCGCGCCACAACCCTTTACCATGTGGCTGGTTCCGCGAACCCATGGCGCCCGTTTCGAGGAGGCTTCGGCGGAAACCCTGGATGGGATGTCCGCCGCGATTTCCAGCAGCCTGGGACGGTTGGACCGAATTCTGGAGCGTCCCGACTTTCAACTGGTGCTGCACAGCGCGCCCTTCCGCGGCGACGGGGCCCTGTGGCGCCACTGGTTTATCGAAATCCTGCCCGTACTGGCCGGAACCGGTGGATTTGAACACGCCACCGGGTGCCGGATCAACACCGTGTTTCCCGAGGAGGCGGCCCAGGCTCTTTCAAAGGCCTGATCACCTTGCAAGATGCGCCCTTCCGGGGTATAATATCGCATTCTTATGCCGATGTAGCTCAGTTGGTAGAGCGTTTGATTCGTAATCAAAAGGTCCCCAGTTCGACTCTGGGCATCGGCTTTCCAAAAACCCCCGATAACATTGATAATTCTTGTTTTCAGGAATTTCCAACCTAATTAGTTTA
>CAYVBC010000076.1:0-3373 GCA_964449545.1 uncultured Clostridia bacterium
TTCTTCATTTTTCCTCCCCCGAACCATGCCACTATCGTTTTTCTCCCTTCACGGCAAATCCAGTATACAAAACGGATAAAAACCAGTCAAACCCTCTGAAAATTCCCGTCATTTTCGAGCTGGAAGTTTCGTTTGGTATACGTTAGAATAGCCTAGGGAAATTAAATGAGCTCAGAAACGTTTAGAATTCTTTTACCCAGGCAAATGACCCTCGGGAACAACACGGAAATATTGAATTTTCTCGAATCCGTTCCCCACGATCAAGCTGCGGAACTGGACTTTTCAAGCGTTGACGATCTGGATTCAACCGGTGTGGCTGTCATCTCCCATCTGCGAAACAGCAACCCCCGGATTGTTCTGATCCACGTGCAACCCCGTTTTCAGAGGATCCTGGATGTTTTTTCCGTCAGTGCCTCCACTTCCGGGAAAGATGACCCCGTTGCAGTGGCCGATCTCGCCACACTATCCGGCGGTTCCAGGGAAAATATGAAGCAATTCTTTGTATTGATCGCCGACGAGATCATGCATACATGGAACTTCCTGAAAAACAGGCGGGGGGTCTACCCGAAGGAGATCCGCAACCAGCTCTACCAGATGGGATACGGATCATTTTTCATCGTTTCTCTGATCACCTTCCTGGTGGGGGTCACCATCGCCCTGACTTCGGCCCAGCAACTGAACGCATTCGGCGCAGATATATTCCTGGCCGACCTGGTGGGTTATGGCATGATCCGGGAACTTGTCCCCCTGATGGCCGGGATTATCCTGGCCGGAAAAGTGGGTGCATCCATTACTGCGGAGATCGCCTCCATGAAAGTGCTGGAAGAGGTGGACGCCCTCCAGACCATGGGTCTGGAACCCAAAAAATTCCTCATGGTTCCGCGGCTGATCGCCATCAGCGTGGCCGTACCTCTGTTGGTTGTGGTGGCCAATTTCGTGGGAATTTTCGGAGGCATGCTGGTGGGCAAAATGTACTCCGCCATCCCCTTTTCCGCTTTCTACCATGAAATGCTGACCATCGTGACCTTGGGAGACGTCCTCATCGGTCTGGGAAAGACCCTTGTCTTCGGCTGGGCCATCGTCCTGAGCAGCGGATTCAAAGGCTTTTCGGTTACCCGGGGAGCACTGGGGGTGGGCATTGCCACAACGGAATCCGTGGTTCTGTCCATTTCACTGATTATTTCACTGGACTGCGTGTTCGCACTCCTTCTGTACTGATGAAAAACATTATTGAGACAACGAACCTGTCCATCGGGTACAACAACACACCGGTCGCATCCGGCATCAACCTCCGCGTGCCGAAAGGAGAGATCACGGTGGTTCTCGGCCAGAGCGGCTGTGGAAAATCCACATTGCTGAAGACATTGATCGGACTGCTCCCCCCGATCTCCGGAACCGTGAAATTCGATGGCGCCCGATTGGATTACACATCTGAAAAATCCCTGGAAGAACTCTATAGCCGCATCGGCGTCCTGTATCAGAACGGGGCACTTTTGAATTCCCTGAACCTTTTCGAAAACATCTCTCTCCCCGTAACCATGCATCACAGGGAAATCCCCCTGGAAATCCGCCGGGAAATGGTGGGCAACCGGCTCCGCCAGGTGGGCCTGCCGACGCAGCTGGCGAAATATCCTTCCGAACTCAGCGGGGGCATGCGCAAACGCGCTGCGCTGGCCCGCGCCATGATCCTCGATCCGGAGATCATCCTCTGTGACGAGCCCTCCGCGGGACTTGATCCCATTACAGCCGCCGGGCTGGATGATCTCATGCTCAATCTCAAATCCCTTCTGGGGATCACCTTCGTGGTGGTGACCCATGAGTTGCGTTCCATTGACCGCATCGCGGACCGCGCGCTGGTCATCCACCAGGGATCAATCCGCTACAACGGTTCCTACAGTGAGCTTCCCTCCTGTCCGGACCCCTTTGTACGCGCTTTTTTTCTCAGAGACGCCTCCGGTGTCAAGGAAGAATCATCATGATCACAAAGGAACAACAGCATCGATTACGGATATTTCTGGTGGTGGCATCCATTCTGACTCTGATCACACTACTGATTTTCGCGATTCCCTGGTTTCACAGCCGGGGATATCTCTATACAATCAACTTCCAGGGGATATCGGTCAGCGGTCTGGAGAACGGCGCCACCATCAAATACCAGGGCGTCCGCGTCGGGTCCGTTACCGGTTTGGCTGTCAATCCGGACGATCTGAGATCCGTCCTGGTCACCGTACGGATCAACAGGAAATTCAACATGAAAACGGATATGAGGGCCAAGCTGATGTTCACCGGGATTACGGGTTTGAAGTTCATCGAGATTAACGGCGGCACCTGTGGATCCCCGAACCTTTCTCCGGGAGGATTCATTCAGGTACAGCCCGGATTGGGTGAAAAGGCGGAAGATATCGTTCAGAATATCGACCAGGCCGTCAAACGGATCAACGAGTTCTTAACGCCGCGAAACCAGAAAAACTTTGAGGAGATCGTCCAGCGTATGAATGAAACCGTCACTGTCTGGAGCGAGGTGTTTCAGTTTCGCCGCGTGAACCTGGAGCAGCTGCTCATCCAGTTGGATGGCGCCTCCGCCGGCCTGCAGAAAACCACGGAGGAGTTGCAGCGTTTCGCCGAAAACCTCAATCGTTCTCTACCGGCGGGCCGGATTCAACGCTTGGCGGATTCACTGGAGGAAACAATGAACCGCCTTTCCCGCCGTCTTTCGGACAAGGAGTTGGGCCGGGTGATCGAGGATGCCGACTCCGGTATCCGCCGGATCAGCGATTCCTTCCTCGAATTGAAGGTGGAGATCAGCCGCACCCTTGAGGAGATCCGAGATGTTTTCAACAACCTCAGCGGGTTTACCCGCAGGCTGAACGAAGACCCCAATATTCTGCTGCGTAAAGACAAACGCAGAAGGAGCAACCAATGAAAAGAGTGATTCCCCTTCTATTCATCGGTGTCATCCTTATTTCCCAGGGATGCGGCACCGCCACCGGGAAAAGATATTTTCAACTGAATATGACCACCGCCTCAACCACAATCCCGACAACGCCCATTAACGGAAAGGCCATGGTTCAGTATACCCGTGTGGATCCGATATACGACGGAATCCGGCTGGTGTACCGAATATCGCCATTCCAGCTTAATTATTACAATTATGAGTACTGGGTCAAGAAGCCCTCCCGCATGATCCGTGACACAATCTCCGCATACCTGAAATCCCGGGAAGTTTTCACAGGTGTACTGACCGCGCCCGTACGGGAAAAGGGAAAATGGATCTTATCCAGTGAACTTCATGCCATGGAAGAGGTGGACCGTGATGGCGCCTGGCACGCCCATCTGGCCATGACCCTCTCTATTCGGGACAGGGACAACGATG
>CAYVBC010000076.1:3473-4739 GCA_964449545.1 uncultured Clostridia bacterium
CGCACAGTGAAGCCACGGGAACTGATTCAGCTCTACGCCCATGTGGGCTGGTGGAATTCCGGGGACCTGAAAAATCCGGACCTGATCTCTCAGATTCTTAATGGGAGTTTATGCTGTTATGGCGCCATGGTTTCCGGACGCCTGGTGGGGTTCGGCAGAGCCATATCGGATGGCGTCTCCGATGCCTACATTCAGGACGTGGTGGTTCTCGATTCCCACCGCGGACGGGGAATCGGGACTCGAATCGTGCAAAAAATCCTGGACGATCTCCGTGGCCGCGGGATCTCCTGGATCGGACTGATCGCAACTCCGGGAAGCGTTGAACTTTACCAGAACCTCGGATTTTCCCCCCTCCCAGAACACACGCCAATGCGATTTACCGGAGCGCCTGATCATGAAAATTGATTTTTCCGATTTCACTCCCTTCAGAATCGAGGATCGAGCTGTTTTTCTATCTTTTATGCAGAAGTATCCCTCCGATTCCTCCCACTACAACTTCGCGGCACTCTTCTGCTGGCAGGACCAGTACCGGACCCTTTGGCAGATCCAGGGAGAGCACCTCTTGATCTTCAACAGCCTGACGGATATCCTCCTCATGCCCCTGGGGCCTCCGCTGGATGCGGAATCCCTTCTGTCCATCTCCAGTCAACTGAAGGCAAACAACCATTCCGGAAAGATCGGACTGGTACCACCCGAATTCCTAGAAGCGCAACCGGCCATCGCGTCCTCTTTTGAACTTCTCCGCGATGATGACAACGCGGATTATATCTATGCCACCCGAAACCTGGTGGAACTCAAAGGTCGGCGACTGTCTAAAAAGCGCAACCTGATCCACCAGTTTATCCAGGAACATCCCGGTTATCATTGCCGGGAAATGAATCCGGAGGAGTGGATGATCTGCCGCCGGCTCGCGGAGGAGTGGAGTCTGAAACAACTGCAGATTCCCCTGGACCAGTCTCCGGAATCCCGGGCGTTGTCCCGGGCCTTCTCGCATTGCCATGACCTTGATCTGCACGGCTTCGGCCTCTTTCTCGGCCCCCATCTTGAGGCGTTTTCCATCTGGTCCAGGCAGAACGATTCCATGGCCACAATCCATTTCGAAAAATTCAATCCATCCATCAAGGGGACTTCCCAGATGATCAACCGGGAAACGGCTCGCGTGCTCGCATCCTGGGCGGTTCGTATCAACCGGGAACAGGACCTGGGGATTCCCGGATTGAAAAGAGCCAAAATGGCCTATGAACCGGAACACCTTCTCTGGGGATA
>CAYVBC010000076.1:4839-7680 GCA_964449545.1 uncultured Clostridia bacterium
ACCATGGCATTTAACACAGGCAAAAAAGAAACGGACGGAACTTTCGGGCAGTATTCGAATCCATCTCCAACTTCCGAGTCACTGATCGGAGAGTCACTGGTTGTCGAAGGGGAAATCAGTTCCGAGGAAACACTCGTGGTTAGAGGTAAAGTCAAGGGAAATATCCACGTCTCCCGCAGGCTGGTGGTGGAAACTACCGGAAAAGTTTCCGGCGACATGGATGGAAAAGAGATCATTATTCACGGACATGCCAAAGGAAAGGTGACCTCCGCGGAAAAGCTGGTGATCTCTTCATCAGGCACGTTTATCGGAGATATCTCCGCACAGAAACTGGTGATTGAGGAAGGTGCCCGTTTCCAGGGTCAGGTGGACATGAACACGCCATCCCCCGCGCCTGCCGCACAGCCGAAACCCGTGAAACCGGAGCCGGAAAAAACATCTCCCAAATCCTGACCCGGAATTTCTCACGCGCTCACACTGAGTGGGTTTTGATGCGTTTACAGTCTTCGCACAGCGATATTCCTGCGCTCCGCAATGGACGCGTCCCGCAACACGGAGAAGGAACCACGCAATTCCATCTGTCCCGAATAAAATCCCCGGGCCGGTGAACGGCCAACCAATTTTGTCAATCCGATGGTCATCCGCCCATCCAGAATGCGGCGGATTTCGCGCATAGCGGCTCCAAGATCACGCGAATTACGCGCTTTTACGGTTACTTCAAACAATTCCGCGAATGGCGGCAGGTGAAACCAGCTGCGATACTTTCCCTCCCTCTCAAGAAATTGATCCTCGCTCTCCAGGAGCTTCAACGCGTAGTGAAAATGGAACATTGAGAACACATCCACGCTTCCTCCGGGAGACACCAGTTCACGCAGCCGACCCACAACCGCCTGGATCCGTTCCGCGGCATCGTGCGCGGTAAAATGAAAGGCCGATTCCGGTTTTAAATAAATCACGGCATCAAAGGCATCACGGAATTCCGGACGCAGGATGAAGGGAGTGCCCAGAACAACCCGGGCCCCGGTTCTGCTGCATGTGTGTAACAGATCGGATTCATCCGTTTCCGCTGTAACCACGGGAGGGGCTTCTCCGGACAAACGCTCCCGGATCATCTTTCTCACCGAGGCGGCACTGATATCATGAACCCGTGACCATTCTCCGCCACAGTTGGGACAGAAATTCCAGATCTTCGCGGAGGGGATGCATTCCTCACAACCGGAATCCGCCTTTTTTCCGGAATCCGGTTTCAACCAGCGCTCGCATTGAGGGCATCGGGCCGTTTGATGACATTTCGCGCAATACAGGAAATCATCTCCCTTTTTCCGGTTCACCATCACGAGCACCCGATGGCCACGGCTCAGGTGGGAGGAAACCCGGTCCAGGAAGTCTTCCGGAATCCCTTTCGTGCCCGGAGGGATGGGAAAAACCCGGGTGGACACGCTCTTCTCTTTTCGCCTGTCCTCCACCGAGACAAATGATCGCCTGCGGTACAGGTAAAGCGGAAACACGCTGTCCCCCTGAATCAGGGGGAGTTTGAAAAAGGCCGCTCGAAGACGGGCAAGTTCCAGCGTGTTCACAGTATCCCACTCCGGCTTGCGATAGAGCCATGCGGAGGGGTGTTCCACCAGTATTGCCCCAAGGTTCAGCAGTGGAAGCATGAGGGCGGATTGCCCACCTGTAACCGCCACCGGACAACCACGGAGAGTTCTCCCCCACCGTTCTTCACGTTGGGACAATTTAACCGAACTATGGTATGCGAAGGCGTCTGGAATCTCTTCGGCCAGCCAGTCCGCTGTTCCGTTATCCGCGGTGAGGATCAAGACACTGAGCCCCTCCGCGAGGTATCGGGATATCCATTCCCCATAGGATGAAACGCGATGGTATGAGAGAATGAGACGTTCAGAAAACCCCTCTTTCTCAGAACTGTCCGGTTCCTCCCGCCCCCCCTCCGCCATATTGCGCACGGTGGAAATAAAATTCAGTGGAAAATCCTTTTTCCGGTGTTCCAGCATCCCGGGTTTCATTTTCAACAGGGCCTGATCCCTGGAACCTCCCTCCAGAATAATCTGCTTCCGATTGCGCCTTCGGGGCGACAGAGACGCATCCAGCAATCGACCCGGAGAAACCATAAATCTTCGTCCCGCGTGGAGGCAGAAATTCACAAAGAGATCATGAACGCGGAAGCTGTCACGGATGTGGCCGATCACGGGCCGCACAGGTCCGGAATATTCAGATTCCATCCCCACGATCCACCCGGTTTCCAGCCGCCCCCCCACCGGTACCACAACACGGCTGCCCGGCTGAATCTCCTCGCGGCAGGGGGGAAGGGAATAAGTCAGGGGTTCCGGAATATTCAGGGAAAGAGCGACCTGCACGTTCACAAGATCAGCTCTTCAGCAGTTTCAAAACGATCTGCATGTCAGACCACACATCCCACTTGGCACGGGAAACCGCTTCCCTGGATTTCTGGTGAAGGATATAGGATGGATGAAAGGTTGGAATTACCGGAATTCCCTCGTAGGAAAACTGCCGGCCTCTGACGCGGGATATCGAATATTCCGCTTCCAGCAATCGGTTCACGGCAACCTTTCCGAGACACACAATCACGCGCGGCCGCAGAATAGCGATCTGGCTTTTCAGAAACGGAAGGCATTGGCTGACTTCATGATCCAGGGGATTCCTGTTTCCAGGAGGTCTGCATTTAATGATATTCCCGATAAAAACGGTTTCTCTGGACATTCCCATCCGCTCAATAATCCGGTCAAGAAGTTGACCGGCCTTCCCCACGAATGGGCGCCCCGATCTGTCCTCCTGTTCCCCCGGACCCTCCCCCACAAACAT
>CAYVBC010000077.1:0-7569 GCA_964449545.1 uncultured Clostridia bacterium
GGTGTTCACGGTGGGCGTGGGGGCGGAAGAGGGCGCGCCGATTCCCCTGCGTGGCCCGACGGGTGACGTGACCGATTGGAAGCGGGATCAGGAAGGTCAGATGGTGCGTTCCAGACTGGACGAAGCTCCCTTGAAGCGGATCGCCCGGGAAACGGGTGGACGCTACTTCCGGCTGGCTGACTCCGCGGATATCGACCATTTTCTGGCAGTGCTCAAGGGATTTGAACGAACGGTGCTCCAACGTCGGATGAAGCGGGTCCGTACTCCCCGATTTCAATATCCCCTGGCTCTTGGCATCATCCTGCTCCTGGTGGAGATGGCCCTGACAACGAGAAAGATACGATGGACAAAAGAATAACAGTGATGTTGCTGGCCCCCCTGTTTCTGGGATGGCATTGGTTTGAACCCGCGGCGCGACGTAACCAGGCCGGGATTGATGCCTATGCGCGTAAACAATACGGTGTTGCCCTGCAGAAGTTTCTCTCCGCCCGCGGCGTGAATCCCGACCATTCCGCCCTGAAGCACAATACCGCCGCGGCCATGTACCAGTTGAAGAAGTTCAATGAAGCCCTGAAGGAATTTTCCGGCGTGGATCCTGGCGACCATAACGTCTCTCCCTTTGTGTTTCACTACAGCCTGGGAAATACATTGTTCAGACTGGGAGAGTTCCAGAAGGCGTTGGATCACTACAGGAAAGCGATCCTGGAGGATCCCACCGACCTGGATTCCAAGCGGAATTATGAACTGACACTCCGCAAGCTTCAGGAGCAGAAAGAGAGCAGGAAGAAACCGGGGGATTCTCAGAAGAAGGACCCGGACAAGAAACGGGAAAAGCAGCCCGGACAGAGACCCCCGCCAACCGGTGCCCGAAAACAGCCGCAACCCCGGGAAAAATATCGAGCCCTGCTGCAATACCTGTCTCAAAAGGAAAAGCAGCAGATCAAGAAGAAGAAACGCAAGGTCATGGGCAGGGCCAGACGGGAAAAGGACTGGTGACGCGGAATGCGCTGTAAAGGAATCCTGCTGCTGGTATTCATGGCCGCGCTGACCGTGAAAGGGGCGGATGTGAAGTTTTCCGCCCGTGTTCACGCGACCCGGATCGGCCTGGATGATCGTCTGATCCTGACCCTGACGCTGGATGGGATCAATGCCCTCACCGAACCGGAGATGAGTGCCCTGGACGATTTCTCCATTGAAGGCCACTCCCGTGGAACGGAAATTCGCCTGGTGAACGGGGACGCCTCTCACCTGACCCGTTTTGAGTATATCCTGGTCCCCAAGCGTGTGGGCACCTTGACGGTTCCCGAAATTTCCTATTCTCATGCGGGCCATATTCTGAAGACCGCTCCCATTATCGTGGAAGTGGTGGCCGGCAGCATCGCTCCGCCTCCACGGCGGCGTTCCATTTTTCAGGATGATCTCTTCTCTTCCCCAATGGCTCGCGCGCGGAAGCCTGTTCCCGTGGAAATTCGTGTGGAAACCCGGTTGTCGGAGCGATCTGTGGTGACGGGCCAGCAGATCCTGCTCGAGATTCTCCTTCTCACCGGTAACCGGGACGCAGTGGAGGCAGTGAATCTGCCGTCCAAGCCCTCCATGCCCGGATTCTGGCCGGAATGGTTTCCCGTTCCACGTGACAGCGAGGGGAATGAGGTAAAGTTGGATGGAAAAACCTACACTGCGTTCTCGATTCGTCGGGTGGCGCTGTTTCCCCTCCACAGCGGCACCCTGACCATCCCGACACTGCGTTTTGAAGTGGTACTGGCCAATGAGGGCTTCGGATTTTTTTCCTCACCCCGACGAATCTCCCGTTCCACCCCTCCCATTGCCGTCGAAGTGGTCGATCCGCCGGCCGATGCCGTGGGTTTACCCGTCGGGGAGTACTCTTTCTCCCTGGATCCTGTTCCCGCGAACCTGGGGATTGATGACATGCTGGGCCTGAAGTTGCGGATCCGCGGAGACGGTAACATGAAAACCCTGGTGATTCCCGTCATGGGCAGCGGTCCGTTTCATCAGGTTTTCCCGCCGCGTATCCAGCGGGAAATGGATTACTCCGGAGACCTTCTCCGGGGAACCGTGACCGCGGAAATTCCCGTCTCTTTCCGCAAGGGGGGGAATATCTCACTGCCGACCCTGGCTTTCCACTGGTATTCCCCCCGGGAAAAAAAGGTGAAGTCAATCGAAGCTCCGATGGTCACGGTTCAAGTAATCGGGGAAAAAACCAATCCGGCCATACAGTCGCCGGCGGCCAGCGCGGAAGCGGTGCGTCGTGGCGAAGACATCCGTCATATCCGGAGTGGGAAATTGATTGATCAATCCCGATTCCTCCATGGGACGCGGTTGTTTTCATGGCTTCTCATTTTTCCGTTCGCGGTCAGCCTGTTTCTGTTTCTGTGGCGGATTATCTGGGATCCATGGATCCGCCGTAACCAACGGTTCCAGTCCCGGCGCGTATTGTCGGCCACATTGCGATCACTGAATACACTGAATGGTTTGAGTGGAGCGGCCCCCATCCTGGAAGCATACCTGCGACAACGGGCGGGATTGCCGCCGTCACGCATGAATTCCGCGTCCATCTCCGCCACTCTGGAAAAATACGGAGTTCCGGAAAGTGAGATCCGCCTGTTCATGGAGTTGAAGGAGAGGGCTGATTCCCTGCGCTTTTCGCCTGGGAATGCGGATGAGGCGGGACGAAACGATATCCTCAAGTTGCGGAAGCTGATCCGGAGCATTGACAAACGAATATCATGAGAAAAGCAATCTTTCTATTCTGGTTGTTGGCCCTTCTGGTTCCCGGTGCGCGGGGAGAATCCCCCCAGGAAGCTTTCGATGCGGCCAACGCGTTGTATGAAGCCGGAGATATGAACGGGGCGCTGACGCAATATACGGCCCTGGCGTCTGCAATCTCCAACTGGAAGATCCATTACAATATGGGAAATTGTCTGTTCAAGCTGGAGCGGTATGTGATGGCCAAAGTCCAGTACCTCCGGGCCCGCAGACTGGCTCCCATGCGGCAGGAGATCCGGAGAAATCTGGAGATGGTGAATCAGCGACTGGGGGAAGATTCCGGGCGCCGGCCGCCGGGATTCCTGACCGTCCTGTGGAATCGGACCCTGAACGCGTTGCCCATGACCGTGATTTCGATAACACTCATCCTCTTCGTTTTTGCCCTTAACGGGTTTCTCGTTGCCATACTGCTGAGAGGGAAAAGCAAATGGCGGATCTACGGCCTGGTTTTTTTTCTGGTTCTCGCGCTGATACTGGTTGGACTGCAGGAAATCCGTACCCATCGTCTGGCCATTCGGGACACGGCCGTGGTGACCCGGGCCCGGGCTCAGCTGCGAAGCGGTCCGGGCACCAGCCATACCGTTCTGTTCACCCTGCGGCCCGGTATGGAAATCCATATCCTGGAGCAACGGGAACAGTGGATCCAGGTTACCGCCTCTAATGATATCGCCGGGTGGATTTCCATGGAATCGGTGGAGGTCATTTAAATCCATGTTAAGTCGGGGAATCTCATGAAGCTTCATGTCAAGAGTCGTTACCTGAACCTGGAAGATCCCGCAATCATGGGGATTCTGAATGTAACTCCCGACTCATTTTCCGATGGGGGAAAATTCGTTGATCCCGGTCGGGCGCTTGCAAGGGCGGAGGAGATGGTACGGGAGGGCGCCGTAATCATCGATGTGGGCGGAGAAAGCACCCGGCCCGGTTCCCGCCCGGTGGATGCCGACGAAGAGATCGCACGGGTGATTCCCGTGATCCGCCGCATCAAGGATCAACTGGACCTGCCCGTATCCATCGACACCTGCAAGGAACGGGTGGCCCGGGTCGCGGTGGAGGAGGGTGGCGCGGATATCGTCAACGATATATCCGGACTTCGCTTCAGCGAGCGTATGGCGGAGACCGTGGCCCGGCTGCAGGTTCCGGTCGTCCTCATGCATATCCGGGGAACACCTGAAAACATGCAGCAGAACCCGGAATATGCGGACGTTGTGAAAGAGCTGAGTGAGTATTTTTCAGAGCGGATCCGGTACGCGCGGTCCCGGGGAATTCAGGCGGACCGCATCATTCTGGATCCCGGAATCGGATTCGGTAAGCGGTTACGGGACAACATTGACCTTCTGCGCAACCTGGATGCCTTTGCCGTTTTTGACTGTCCCCTGATGGTGGGGGTGTCCCGCAAGTCTTTTCTGGGGGCCCTGGGAGGGGAACTGGTTCCGGAGGAGCGCGTTCCCGAAACCCTGGCCGCCGGTCTCGCGGCCGTTCTGCGTGGAGCGAACCTGTTGCGGGTTCATGACGTGGCGGCGGCCGTGCGTTCCATCAAGGTGTTCCGGGCGTTGGGAATGCTGGATGGAAGGAAGGATGTGGCACAGTGAACCGCTTGCGGGTGGAATGGGTTTTATTGTTCTGGGCGTTGCCGGCCCTGATGCTTCTTGCCGGGCCGGGATTCCCCATTCCGATACCCCTGATGGTCGCAACCGTGGTCATCACCATTTACCTGGTACGTAACCGTGAATTCGCCAACAAGAGTTTTTTTTCCCGGGGTGATCTGAAGACATTTGGTCAAAGCCTTCTGTGGCGGGTGCCCATTGTATCCGTGTGCCTGCTGGCGCTGACCCTGTGGCTGGAACCGGATCAGCTGTTCTATTTTCCCAGGGAGCATCCGCTGATCTGGGTGATGGTCATGCTGCTTTACCCGGTTTTCTCGGCCTTTCCCCAGGAGATCATCTACAGGGCGTTTTTCTTCCACCGGTATGGAAAACTCTTCCGGAGCACCCGCCTGCTGATGGCCATGAGCGCGATTTGTTTCGCCTTTGTTCACGTGGCATATGGCAACGTCGTGGGGCCGTTGCTGACATTACCCGCGGGGGTCCTCTTTGTCACCACTTATTCACGTCAACGGTCCATTCTGCTGACCGCTGTGGAACACGGTATCTATGGTGCCCTGTTGTTTACAGTGGGACTGGGGAAGTACTTTTTTCACGGTCACCTGGGCGGCGGATAGGCGGGCGGAAAAACGGCTATGCTTCGGATTTCGGGGAATCCATGGGTGTGGCTTCCACAACCGGGGGGATGATGTGCACATCGTGTTGCGGGAAGGGAATTCGGATTCCCGCTTCCTTGAGGGCACGGAAGATTTGAAAGTTGATCTCCGACTGCACGACACGGTATTCGTAGGGTTCCTTTACCCAGGCCCAGAGTTCCATATTCAGGGCGGATTCGCCGAAGCCGCGGAACAACACCCGGGGCACGGGATTTTTCAGCACTTGCGGATTTTCGTTGGCCACCCGCAGCAGGACCTTGCGTACTTCCTCCGCATCGGATGAATACGCCACGCCCACCGGGATATCCAGGCGGATCTTGGCATCACCCAGAGACCAGTTGATGACCGTGGTGGAGATGAATTCGGAGTTGGGGACGATGTAGGTGATGTTGTTCAGGGTTTGAATGGTGGTGGAACGGATTTTGATCTCCTTTACGTCGCCCTCTGTCTCTCCGATGGTAACGCGGTCGCCGATATTGATGGGCCGCTCCACCAGCAGGATGAGACCGGCGATAAAATTTGAGGTGACATTCTGGAGTCCGAAACCGATGCCCACTGAGAAGAGGCCGAAGATCACCGCCAGGCCGCTGAGGTTGATGCCCACGAACTGGAAGGCCACGATGGCGCCGATGGCCATTATGACGTAGTGGGTGATACGGATGAAAACAAAGCGGGAGCCCCGTTCCACCTGCAGATGCGCGAACACGCTGCTTTTCAGGATCCTGCGCACCAGCCTGGACAGAAGATAAAATGCCGATACCACCAGGATGAACATGAGCATGGAAGCCAGGGAGACGGGAGTCTGGTTGAGTTCAAACAATTGGTAATGCAGGATGTGATTGATGCGTTCCAGAATGTTTTCCATCGTTTCCACCTCCCGAAGTATACATCATCCGACGAAGGGATGCACCGTGCGGGGCAAATATTGTCCGCGAGAAAGGGATGGCTGTGATTGTACGGCGTTGAGAACTCAGGGACAATATGCTTATGCGATGGGCGCGGTTTTCAACCGCGGGAAGTTGCGGTCAAGGGTTGTGTTCATATCCGCCAGGTGGGACGCCATCTTTTCCAGCAGGGGAGTGAAATCACCCTCAATGGTGATGGTTCGGATGGTGTCGCCCATGGCGATCCGGTTCACGACGTCCTGATCCGGGTCACCCTCCACGGCACCAAAAACCGTATGTTTGCCATCCAGCCACGCGGTGGGTACATGGGTAACGAAAAATTGACTCCCATTGGTCCCCGGGCCCGCGTTGGCCATGGAGAGGATTCCTGGACGGTCATGACGAAGGTCCTTGTGAAACTCATCGGGAAACTGGTACCCCGGGCCACCGCGCCCCGAACCTTCGGGACAGCCGCCCTGGATCATGAAATCCGCAATAACCCGGTGAAAGGTCAGATTGTCGTAATAGCCACGCAGGGCCAGGTTAATGAAGTTGGCCACCGTGAGAGGCGCCTGGTCGCTGAACAGACGGATGCGGATGGAACCTTTTTCCGTATCCAGGATTGCGGTAAGAGACGTCTTGTGGGGCATGAGATTCTCCTTTGTGTAAAAAACAGCTATACATTACCATATATGGTCTCCGGAGAAAAATGAAATTTTTTTCTGATTTTTTGATTGTATATGGAAGAACTTTATGGTAGAATAAGTCGTTGGTGGATGACGTGAGAGAGCTTTATCCGAAGTATCCCTTATCTACCGGGCACACCAGCCCACTTCTGCCAATGAATAAACTAAGGAGTTTGATTATATGCCGAAAGGTAGAGTAAAGTGGTTTGATGACAGTAAAGGTTATGGTTTTATTGAAGTGGATGGTGGTAGCGATGTGTTCGTGCACTATTCAGAAATCCAAGGTGGCGGACATCGCTCTCTTGACGAAGGTCAGGAAGTTGAGTTTGACATCAAACAAGGCCCTAAGGGTCAGCAGGCAGCGAACGTCGTAATCCTGTAAACAATCCGGAAAGCCCGTTCGGTATTCCGGTCGGGCTTTCCGTTTAATTTCCCTTTCAGTGCTCTTTTTTCCATGGGTTATCCAGGACCCGTGGCATTTTTCTATTCCGCGATATCTGATAACAGCTCCGTACATTTCTACCTGTATTCATGGGGAAAATGGGGTTTCCCGGGACGGTTGACGCCGAATCGGCACGGGAGGCGGGCCTCCCGTGCCGTGGGTTGGTTCGTGAATCAGGAAGCGGGGTGGATGGCTTCCACCGGACAGACATCCACGCAGGTGCCGCAATCGGTGCACTTGGCGGCGTCGATCACGAAATGTTCATCTCCCTGTGAGATGGCGCCTTCGGGACATTCCGCTTCACAGGATCCGCAGCTGATGCATTCTTCATTGATTACATGTGCCATGAGTCCCTCCTTGGAGTGTTTCGAGCCAATGCTCAACGCAAAACTATACGGCAAACCGCCGCAGGAATCAATCCTTTTATTGATATTTTACTCTGAGGATGTGGGTTTTTTCAGCCAGTCCCGCAGAAGCGAGGCATGGGCCTGATCCGCCTGGAAAAGGCTTTCC
>CAYVBC010000078.1:0-7483 GCA_964449545.1 uncultured Clostridia bacterium
ACTCTCCGGGCCAGAAAAAGTACGCAGAACAGGTTCCACCCGATACCCGCGATCACGATCAGTAAAAAGGGCAGCCAGTCGGCGGCAATGATTTCCAGACGTATGGTGCTGATGGCGGCCACCACCAGGAAATCCAGAGCCGTTCCGGACAGGCGCTGCATGAGGTTGTGATCGAGGGGATCAAAGGGCGCGGCTTTTCCCAGAAAAATCTGGATGATCAACCCCCCCAGCATGCACAGGGGGAAAAGTGGAAATCCGGAAAGAACATGAGACTGCTGCAGGCCGGGGAAAAGGCCTTCAATCTGCAGCAGCAGTTGTTTCATTCCATAGCCCAGAAGTACGGCGATGCCGATCACCGCCAGGTGAAACGCGAGACTGTCAATGGAGTCGGCGGGTACGGTCTGGCGCCCGGCCACGGGGCGCTGGTCGGGGGAATAGAAACCGCCCCACTCTCCCGCGTTCAGCGTATCCAGGGGGCGCAGTTTCCGGGTATGGCCCCGGCGCGCGGCCCAGTTAATGAGAACGATTCCCACCACGATGGCGGAAACCACACCCACCGTGGCGGAAGCCAGAGCGTAATCACTCCCGGCGGACCAGTTGAAGGCGGTGAAGGTTTCACGAAGGCCCGCGGCCGTGCCGTGACCGCCTTCGAATCCCACTTCCACCACGACGCCGAAAACGTCCGGCACACCGAAGATGGGGCCCAGAAGGAACATGACCATCCCCAGCCCCACCATATACTGTCCCCAGGCCACGATCTGGCCATAGGCCAGCTGGGGGGCGGAGCGCCGCCAGATTTCCCTGAGGGGCGGGATGGTGACGCCCAGGAATAGTGCGGCGAATACGATGTTGATCAGAAAGCCGGGCAACTGGTTCCACCCCCGGGTCCAGCCCGGAGGAATGGATGGACCCGCCAGTTGCAGAACCCCAAGGCCCAGAAGTCCGGCGATGACGGAGGTGGGAATATAGAGCCGCCCCAACAGTGGAATGCGTACACGCAGTAGTTTTCCCACAACCAGGAGCAGGCTGAGGCCGGCAAAGGATGTCACGATGTCCATTGCCCCATCATAGCAGGGCGTGGAAAAGAAAAACAGGTTTGCAGCAGTTTGGCGTGGTGGGTATAATGGATTTCTCAATTGCCGGAGGGTGGCTGAATGAAGATGAAACTGCACTGGCAGATCGCCATTGCCATGGCCCTGGGACTCGGGGCGGGGGTTCTCTTCCAACTGGTTTACGCGGGGGAACCCCGGGGTGTACTGTATTCCGTGATCTCCGCCCTGGGGACCATTTTTATCCGCCTGTTACGCATGGTGATCGTTCCCCTGATATTTACGAGTATCGTGACCGGTGTGGCCGGAGTGGGAGATTCCCGTCGACTGGGTCGGCTTGGACTGAAAACCTTCGCCTACTACCTGGTATCCAGCCTGCTGGCCATCTCCATCGGAATTGTCCTGGCCAACACGGTGCGACCCGGAGTGGGCGCGCGAATCTCGACCGGGCATCAGTTCGATCCCTCCACTCTTCACTCCCCGGCCTCCCCGGGCCAGATCCTGATTGATATGATCCCCCTGAATCCGATCAAGGCGGCCGCGGACGGTCATATCCTCGGCATTATTTTCTTTGCCATCATCCTGGGCTTCGCGATCAACCGCCTGGGCCGCGAGAGCCGTGATTTTCTGCGTCGTCTTTTCCGTTCCGGTTTCGATGTGATGATGCAGGTGACGGAGATGGTGATCAAACTCGCTCCCATCGGGGTATTCGGACTGGTTACTCAAGCGGTGGCCGGAGCGGGTATCGGCCTGATCCAGACTCTCGGGCTGTATATGGTCACCATTGTCACCGGGTTTTCCATCCATTTTTTCGCGGTGCTTCCGGCAATGTTCTTCTTTTTCACTCGGCTGGACCCCCGCCGTCACTTCCGGGCCATGGCCCCGGCATTGATGACCGCTTTCTCAACCTGCTCTTCCAACGCCACTCTGCCGGTGACCATCAACAATGTGGAGAAACGTGCCGGGGTATCCAACACGGTGTCCAGTTTTGTGTTGCCCATGGGCGCCACGGTCAACATGAACGGAACCGCGCTGTATGAATGCGCGGGCGTTATTTTTATCAGCCAGGTGCTGGGAATGAAGTTAACCCTGATGCATCAGGTAACCGTTGTGCTGACCGCCCTGCTGAGTGCCGTGGGGTGCGCGGGTATTCCGTCGGCCGGGCTGGTGGTCATTTTTATCGTCACCCAGGCGATCGGGTTCCGGGACGCGGATGTGGGCGTGATTATCGGGGCGATGCTGGCCGTGGATCGGCCCCTGGATATGTTCCGAACCATGGTGAACATCTTCAGCGACAGCGTGGGCGCGGTGATCGTGGCCCACAGTGAAGGGGAACGAAACCTCTATCCGGAAACGGGAACTTCGGAAGGTACACGAAGGGTATTGTGATATAATGGCGTTCCGGCGCCGAAAATATTTCCAGGGAGGGAATCCATGAACTTCAAGAATTGCGCATTCCTGTTTCCCGGCCAGGGATCCCAGGCCGTGGGCATGGGAAAGGACCTTTTTGAGAACTCGGAGTTGGGCCGACGGATGTTTGAGGAGGCTGATGACGTATTGGGGTACTCCCTCAGTCGAATCTGTTTTGAAGGGCCGGAAGAGGAGCTGAAATTGACCCACAATACCCAGCCGGCGCTGTTGACCGTATCCGCAATCCTGTTCCGCATGCTGGGTCACGAACCGGCTGTGGCGGCCGGACACAGCCTGGGTGAATATTCCGCGTTTCTCTGCGCCGATGTTCTGGATTTCAGCCACGCGGTACGGCTGGTTCACAACCGGGGGAAGTATATGCAGGAGGCGGTGCCTGTGGGACTTGGCGCCATGGCCGCCCTGATCGGCGCGGACATGGATGTGTTGAAAGCCGCAATTGCGGAGGAAGAGGGCGTGGTGGCGCTGGCCAATCACAACAGTGCCGCCCAGATGGTGATTTCCGGGGAGAAGGCGGCGGTGGAGTCGGTGGTATCAAGGGTCAAGGCACCGCGGCATGTTTTCCTGCCCGTGTCCGCCCCCTTCCACTCTCCCCTCATGCTTCCCGCGGAAGAAAAGCTCGCACTGGATCTGGCTGAGATCTCTTTCCGGGATCCCCGATTCCCCATTATCAACAACGTGGATGCGGATGCGGTGACTCTCGGCTCAACAGCCCGGGACGGACTGCGGCGTCAGGTCTCCCGTCCCGTGCTCTGGTATGACACCATGATTCACCTTTTAAAGGAGATGGGTGTGGAATCCTTTGTGGAAGTGGGTACGGGAAAGGTCCTTTCCGGCCTGATCCGGCGCACGGCCCGTGACCTGGGATTGCGGGTGGAGGTGTTTCAGCTGGGCAGCCTGGATGATCTGAAGGCCCTTGAGTAGGCACTGACCCGGTTGACAACATCCCGGGTTGTCCTATAATGAATCCGGGTATCATTTCGTATAAAAAAGGGAACGCCGGATGGATAACCGGTGAATTCTGAGGAGGCATTGAATGGCAAGAATCGAACCCTTCAGAGGATTGAGGCCGAATCCGGAGAAAGTGGCCCAGGTGGCATCTCCTCCTTATGATGTGATGAATTCAAGCGAAGCACGTAAAATGGCCGCGGGGAATCCTGATTCGTTTCTTCATGTGGTCAAACCGGAGATCGACCTCCCTTCGGGCACGGATCTGTACAGTGATGCCGTGTATGACAAGGCAAGGGAAAATTTCCAGCGGTTATGGAAGGAAGGCATCCTGTTCCAGGACCCCACCCCCTGTTTCTACCTCTACCGTCAGACCTGGCGTGGCCATGAACAGGTGGGACTCGTGGCTGGGGCATCCGCTATGGATTATCAGGAAGATGTCATCAAGAAGCATGAGTTGACCCGCCAGCAGAAGGAGATGGACCGCATGCGGCACATCAAGGCCCTGAATGCCAACACTGGGCCCGTGTTTCTCACCTTCAAACAACGCGATGACATAGACGCGCTTTTCGAGGAGGCCGCGAAGGGTCAACCGGCATACGATTTTACTTCCGAAGACGGCGTCACCCATGAGTTTCATGTGGTGGATGATCCGGATTTGATTGCCCGGATTCGTTCGGCTTTCAAAACCATTGCGACCTTGTATGTGGCGGATGGCCATCACCGTTCCGCTTCCGCAACCCGGGTGAAGGTGGAACGGGAGTTGAACAACCCGCACCATACCGGTGATGAGGAATACAATTTTTTTCTGTCCGTCATCTTTCCTCATAACCAGATGAAGATCATGGCTTACAATCGGGTTGTACGGGATCTGAACGGGCTGACGGTTCCGGCTTTCCTGGATCAGGTTCAAGAACACTTTGTCCTCAGTACGGATGCGCATCCGGAACCGGCGGGTATGCACCGGTTCTCCATGTACCTGAACTCCGCTTGGTACGGGCTGACCGCCAGGGAGGGTCACTTTGACGCGAAGGATCCGGTGGCCTCCATTGATGCGTCCATACTTCAATCCAATCTGCTGTCCCCCATCCTCGGCATTGAGAACCCACGTACCGATGAGCGGATCGATTTCGTGGGAGGGATTCGCGGAACCGGGGAGTTGGTCCGGCTTGTGGATGGCGGGGAGTTCGCCGTGGCATTTTCACTGTTTCCCACCACCATTGATCAGCTGTTTCTGGTGGCGGATGCGGGATTGACCATGCCACCGAAATCGACGTGGTTTGAACCCAAACTGAGAAGCGGCATGGTGACTCACCTGCTGGACTGAATGAAAAACCAGGGAGTAACCATGATGAAACTGGATGGAAAATCACTGGCCCGGGAAATTCATGCCCGGGTGGCCGGAGAAGTGGAAAGGCTGCATAACCTTACCGGCCGGACACCGGGTCAGGCTGTGCTGCTGGTGGGGGATGACCCCGCCTCCCGGATATATGTCCGCACCAAACACAGCCGGGCGGAGAAACTGGGAATTCGTTCTCAACTTGTGGTGCTGGATGGGGACACGCCGCAGGCCGAGGTGATTCGACGCCTGGAGATCCTGAATTCCGATGATGAGGTGGATGCGATCCTGGTACAGATTCCTCTGCCCCCCCACCTGGACACCTGGGAGATTCTCGGTCATATCGATCCGAAAAAGGATGTGGACCGGTTCCATCCCCTCAACCTGGGTCGTGTCATGACCGGGCAAGCGAAACTGTTCCCCTGTACCCCGGCGGGAGTGATTCGTCTTCTGGATCATCACGGGGTGGACCCGGCGGGATTACACGCGGTGGTGGTGGGCCGCAGCTTTATTGTGGGCAAACCGCTGGCGGCCATGCTGACCAACCGTCATGCCACGGTGACGGTCTGCCATACGCGGACCCGTGACCTGGCGGAAGTGACGGGAAGCGCGGATCTGCTTGTGGCCGCGGTGGGTCGGCCCGGATTGATTACCGCGGACATGGTGCGCCCGGGAGCGATTCTGGTGGACGTGGGGACCAACTACCTGGATCAACGCGAGGATGTGATCCGCCTGTGCCCTCCCACGCAGATCTCCCGGTATGAACGCAGGGGAAACGCCATCGCGGGAGACATCCACTGGTCGGCATGGGAACGCAGCAGCTGGTACACACCCGTACCGGGAGGCATCGGCCCCATGACCGTGGCCATGCTCATGGAGAACACCCTGGAGTTGTTCCGGGCCCGGGGGAAGCGGTGCCAGTGGCCGGGCGTGTCCTGATTACCGGTGCTTCCGGTATACTGGGCCGGACGCTGGTTCCTTTGCTTTCCAGCCGGGGATTTTTTCCGGTTGCCCAGTTTCACAGGAATCAACCGAAAGATCTCCCCGGGCGGTGGGTTTTTGCGGATCTTTCATCCCAACGGGGTGTGCGTCGTTTTCTGAAACGTCATGATTCCCTGCTGCGGGAGTGCGACTTCATGGTTCACGCCTATGGTCCCATCTCCAGTCGGCCCTTGAGCGCCCTCCAGGTAAAAGATTTTCTGGCGGATTACCAGGGCAATGTGGTGGCATGCCACCAGATCGTTCAATTCCTTCTCTCTGAGGGGAAACTGAAGTCCGTCGTGACCATCGGGTTTTCGGATACGGGTCGGATCCGTCCCTTTAAACGCGTTTTAACCCATGCCTGTGCCAAAAACGCGTTGTTGCTGCTGACATTCTCCCTGGCCGCTGAATATCCCGATCTGAATGTGAATATGGTTTCATTCCCCTCATTGCCCGGAGCCCGGATTCCGGCACCGGAGGGGGAAAAACCGGTGGCAACCGACGTGATCGCCAAGGCGGTGGTGGACCTGATGGTGGACGGCAGGAGTGGGGTCCACCTGCATGTGACCGCGGATCATACTCAAGGAGAAGTCCTTCATGAGATTTAAGATTGAAAGCCGGGACGCGGAAAGCCATGCCCGGACCGGAATACTGACCCTTTCTCATGGAGAGGTGGAAACGCCCGTATTCATGCCGGTTGGAACCGCGGGCAGTGTCAAGGGGATGCTTCCCTCTCAGTTGGAACAGGTGGGCGCGCGGATTATACTGGGGAACACCTATCACCTGTTCCTGCGCCCGGGTCTGGAGGTGATTCGTGAATTCAAGGGCCTGCATGGCTTTGCCGCATGGCCGGGCAATATTCTCACGGACAGTGGGGGATTTCAGATTTTTTCTCTCCAGGGACGTTCCCGGGTGGATGAGCGGGGGGTTCGATTCCAGTCTCATATTGATGGCACCCGTTTTGAATTGACTCCGGAAGACGTGGTGGAGATCCAGAATGTGCTGGATTCGGATATTCAGATGGTTCTGGACCATTTTGCCGGGTATCCATCTTCCCGGGATCAGGATGCGGCCGCCGGGCGGCGAACCACTGACTGGGCGCGAAGAGCCCGGACGCATTTTATCCGGAGTGGCAGTGGCAATGCCCAATTCGCCATTGTTCAGGGGGGGCTGCACGAAGACCTGCGCGTGAAGTCCCGGGAAGAACTGGTGGAAATCGACTTTGAAGGCTATGCCGTGGGGGGATTGAGCGTCGGGGAGCCCAGAGAGGAGTTTGAGAGAATTGTGGCCTTCACCGCACCGGGATTGCCCGACGAGAAGCCCCGGTACCTGATGGGCAGCGGTACCCCTGAAGAGATACTGCACGCCGTCTCCTGCGGCGTTGATATGTTTGATTGCGTCATGCCCACCCGAAATGCCCGCAACGGCTGTCTCTTTACGAGCCAGGGAAAGCTGACGATTAAGAACGAACGTTTCAAACACGATTCCCTCCCTCCGGACCCGGAGTGCGGCTGCTATACCTGTCAAAACTTCTCCCGGGCGTATCTGCGCCATCTTTACCTCTCCCGGGAGGTGAATTCATCGGTGCTCAACACCATCCATAACCTGCACTTCTACCTTGATTTATTGTCCCGAATACGCTATTCTATCCGTTTCAACAGGTTCACTGCGTTTAAAAGAGAATTTCTTTCGCAATACCTGGAAGGAGAATAGCCATGTATCTGTATGCACAAGGAGC
>CAYVBC010000079.1:0-7474 GCA_964449545.1 uncultured Clostridia bacterium
AACATGCTTCCATTGAAGAGATCCGCAACGCCACCGGGATTGACCTCCCATTGAACGCAGAATTCATCGCTCGCCTGCCTTTACTGATTCAGGAAGACTTCATGCCGGTCCTCCGTGATGGGCACATCTCCCTGAAAACCGCGCTGGAAATCTGTGAACTCTCCCCGCAGAACCGCCCCCCTCTCTTCAATCTGTTCCGTGAAACCCATTTCTCAGTCAGTCAGGGATTTCGCGCCGTGGAGATGCTTCGCGAAATAATGAATCGGGATGACGTATCCGCCATTCAGATCCTGAACGATTGCAACCTGCCGCGGATGAAGGAAACGGACCGCCCCGCTCAGGCCATCATCTCCGCATTACATGCCATTCGCTTCCCACTTTCCCTGGAAGCGGAAAAAAACTGGCAGCGTGAACTGGCGGAGTTGGAAATCCCCCGGGAGATCCAGGTCACCCACGCTCCGTTCTTCGAAAAAAAGGAAATTGAAATCCGCTGGAAACTGCCAGGCATTGAATCTCTGCGCCACCTGGCCGGACAAATCCAGTGGGAAAAGAAGAAAAGTTGATATCACCCGGGGGGTATATTATAATAAGTGCGTAAATTTTCAAGAGGAATTCATGGGAACAGCAACAACGATTATTATATTCATCGTCGCCCTTCTGATTTCAACGGCGTTCCTTCTCCTGGTCCTGACATTGGTTCCGGCCATCAACCAGTTGCGTCTGCTGCTGGCGGATCTCGCCAAAACATCCGAGGAGGCCAGGAAGCTCACGGTACGTCTTCAGGGGATCACCGAGCGGATGGACGGCGAAGTGGAAAAGGTGGGAACCATCATTGACTCATCCAGGAAATCCCTGGAGGTGGTATCCAAAACCCTCTCACTGGTAAATAAAAATGTTCTACGCAAATCCGCCAGCGCACTGGCGGTCATCCCCGCCATCCGTTTCGGGTGGAACATGGTTCGAAAAATGAAAGGAGGTCGATAATGTCTTCAGAAAGAAATGGATTTGGTTCTACATTTTTTACTTTTCTCACGGGAGCCGCGATTGGTGCCGGCCTGGCATTGCTTTTCGCGCCTCGCAGCGGTGAAGAAACCCGCAAAAAAATTCTGGAGACCGGAAACCAACTCTCCAATGACGCCAAAGACAGCTACGAGCGGATCTCCCGGGAAGCCCAGAAGGTCATGGAGCAGGTCAAGGCCACCTCAGACCGGACACTGGCTCAGGTAAAATCCCTGGTGGAAGACGCCAAGGCCGGAGTCGCACCGGAGAAAAAACCCGAAAAAGCGCCTCCCGCCAAAGCAACCCGCACCCGCAAACCCAAAAGCTGATCCCGGCCGCGCCCCGGACAGGAGGACCTTCTTCATGCTGATACATGCGATAAAAGCCAGGGAAATACTGGATTCCCGTGGAAATCCCACCATTGAGGTGGATGTTTATCTGGAATCCGGACTGTTTGCTTCCGCCGCGGTTCCATCCGGCGCTTCCACCGGCGCCCATGAAGCATTGGAGCTTCGTGACGGGGATCCCGACCGTTTCATGGGAAAGGGCGTTCAGAAAGCCATCCGGAATGTGGTGGAAATCATTCAACCGGAGCTGAAAGGCATTCCGGTATTACAGCAGAATAAAATTGACACCATCATGCGGGAGTTGGACGGAACGGAAGACAAGTCCAGACTCGGTGCGAACGCCATGCTCGGTGTTTCCATGGCCGTGGCCAGGGCTGGGGCCGCATACTGCGGACTCCCCCTGTACCAATACCTGGGAGGCATTCTCGCGACAGAAATGCCCGTTCCCATGCTCAACATTCTGAACGGCGGTTCACACGCGGATAACAGCGTCGATCTCCAGGAGTTCATGATCATGCCGGTTGGCGCCCCTTCATTCCGGGAAGGACTGCGGATGAGTGCGGAGACCTTCCACACCCTGAAGCGTGTTTTGAAAAATCGGAATTACAGTACGGCCGTCGGTGACGAGGGCGGATTCGCACCCAACCTGGCATCCAATGAGGAAGCCCTTCAGTTGATCATGGAAGCGATTGAAAAAGCCGGATTCCGCCCGGGCGAAGAGATTGTCATCGCAATGGATCCCGCGGCATCGGAATTTTTCGAACAGGGACAGTATGTTTTTCGAAAATCCACCGGGGAAAAACGCAACGCAGAGCAGATGGTGGATTTTTACACCGACCTTTGTGACAAGTATCCCATCGTCTCCATCGAGGACGGGCTGGCAGAGGATGACTGGGATGGATGGGAACTCATGACCCGCCGCCTGGGCAACCGCATTCAACTGGTGGGCGACGATCTCTTTGTCACCAGCAGCATCCGGTTGCAGACGGGCTTTGATCGCGGAATTGCCAACTCCATTCTCATCAAATTGAACCAGATCGGCACCGTTACCGAAACCCTGGAAACCATTCATAAGGCCCAGCGTCATGGGTACACGTCGGTGATATCCCACAGATCCGGCGAAACTGAAGATACATTTATCGCGGACCTGGCGGTAGGCCTGGGTACGGGACAGATCAAAACCGGATCCGTCTGCCGCAGTGAACGCATCGCCAAGTACAATCAGTTGCTGCGGATCGAAGAGGAGTTGGGGACCAGCGCCGTTTACGCCGGGAAAAACACTTTCCTCAGCATCGGACGCTGACTCCAGGCGTGGCCTGCGATAACGGGAAAGGAAAAACCCTGCCGAAGAAAGCCTTACCGGTAACGGAATGGATCCGTGTTCGCGGAGCAAGAACCCATAACCTTCAGGGGATCAACCTCGACATTCCCCGCGGCCGGATCACCGCCCTCATTGGTGTCAGCGGATCCGGGAAATCATCCCTGGCATTTCATACCCTCTATGCGGAGGGGTACACCCGGTACATCGAGTCCATCTCTCCATACATTCGACAATACCTGGATAAAATGGAAAAACCACCTCTGGAAGAGATCAGCGGACTGCCGCCATCCATTGCGGTTCGCCATCGTCAACCCGGGAAAAATCCGCGTTCCACCGTGGCCACCAGTGTGGATCTGTACAGCTATTTCCGCATCCTGTTCGCCCGGGGGTCTCAATTCCATTGCCCCGGGTGTGGACGATCACTCCGCGCCTGGACAGTGGATGAAGTCGTTTCAGATCTTCTGTCCAGCCCGGGAGAAGAAATCCGGATCTGTTTTGATTATCACGGGGAGATTCCATTTCTGATCAACCGGGGATACTATTATGCGATTGAAAGCGGCAAACGCCGGAGATTGGATGCCGGTTCAGCCAACATGGATATCCAGGTACTCATAGACCAGATCCGGATCTCCGACGAAAACCGGAGCCGCCTGTCCGAGGCGGTGGAACGTGCGCTGGCTCTGGGAAAAGGACGGATCCTGACCGAATCTGAATTCAGGAAAAGGGTTTATCCCACCACCCTTCGTTGCGCGCATTGCAATGTGGAATACCCGCTTCCCGATGACAACCTGTTTTCCTTCAACAGCCCCAGGGGAGCCTGCCCCACCTGTCGAGGTTTCGGAGACATCCAGCAACCGGATCCAGTGAAAATATTCGATCCGGAACGAACCCTTGCATCCGGAGCCGTTCTCCCCATTCGAACAGAGGCCTATCACCACAACATGGAATGGCTGCTCCGGGCAGCCAGCGCCCGGGGCATCGATATTCATATTCCCTTCGGCAGCCTTTCTCCGGAAGAACGGGACTTCATCATGAACGGAGACGATGATTTTCCCGGAATGCGGGGTTTCTTTAACGCGATCCGATCGAAACGATACAAGGTACAGGCTCGAGTGATGCTCAGCCGGTATTCGTCCTACCACACCTGCCCGTCATGCCGGGGCGCACGACTCAACCCGGAAGCGCAAGGATACCGGATCAACGGGTTGACCATCGCTGATCTGACCGCCAAAACCATCGGAGAGGCCAGGAATCTATTTGACGCCATCGATTCCGAAGATTTCACGGGACGGGTCACTCCGGATGTATTTACCGAGATCCGGGCCCGCCTCAGCTACCTCTCCGACAGCGGTCTGGATTATCTCACGTTGAACCGGATGACCTTCACCCTGTCCAAAGGCGAGTTCCAAAGAATTAACATGGCCTTCATCCTGGGATCCACCCTCTCCGACTCTTTGCTGATCCTGGACCAGCCTTCTTCCGACCTTCATCCCACTGAAACCCGACGAATCGTGCGCTTTCTGAGAAAACTGAAAGAAAATGGAAACACGGTACTCATGATTGAACACAACCCGGAACTCGTGCGCGCGGCGGACTGGGTCGTGGAGCTCGGCCCCGGTGCCGGAGAGAAGGGAGGCCGGGTGATTTTCAGCGGGGAAAGCCACGCTTTTTTCACAGGGAATAAAACACTCAGTCAGAAGAGATTCAGGCAACAAAATTCAAGGAAATACGACTCACCCGCAATGGACAAATTTCTCACTTTCCGCCAATTGACCGCTCATAACCTGAAGGGATTTGACATGGAGATCCCCATGGGCGCCATGACCGCGGTATGCGGAGTCAGTGGCTCCGGAAAATCAAGCCTTCTTCGTAATGAAATCTTCGAAAAACAACAGGTACCATCCGGAATCTCGCACGTGGAATACGTCGACCCGGGAATCACGGCAGCGGGAGCCGGATCCTCAGTTGCCGCATTTTTTCACGTCGCCGAACCCATCCGAAAATGGTACGCGGCGCTTCCAGCCAGCCGCCGTCTGGGGTACACTCCGGGACATTTTTCCACCCATTCTCCACGGGGACGCTGTCCCGGGTGCAGGGGCATGGGGGGGGTCCAGGTGGAGATGCAGTTTCTTCCGCCAGTGACCATTCCCTGTTCGGAATGTGGAGGAACCGGGTTGAAACCCGAGATTCTTAAAATTCGCATCGATAATCTGAACATCGCTGACTTCTTGAGCAAAAGTGTCTCCTGGGCAAAAAAAAGACTCGAACGCCACATCCCCCGAGTCGCGGCAACGCTGGAATCCCTTGAAGAAAGCGGACTGGGTTACCTGCACCTGGGCCAGTCCCTGGCATCCATCTCGGACGGAGAACGGCAACGCCTGAAGCTGGCCCGCCACCTGAATACCCGACAACGGGACACACTGTTCCTCATTGACGATCCCTCTTATGGACTCCATCTTGATGACCTGGATCGGGTTCGTCAACTTTTCACCCGCCTGACCAATGCCGGCAACACCATTGTCATTGCCGACCACAGCCGGGAATTATTGAGCCATGCCGCCTTTATCATTGAATTGGGTCCGGAAGGTGGTGAGGCCGGAGGACATCTGCTTTTTCAAGGGACTCTGTCTCAATTCATGGAAAAAGGGAATACCGCGACAGCGACCTGGATAAAAAAAATATCTGCCTTGACAAATGGTAAATTCTCGATTTAAATACTAAATTGTAGTTGAAAAAAGGAGCTGGTCATGGAGGAAATGGAAGTCATATCCTGGACCCTGCTGGACGCCATCAAAGATGCCTCCACCCGGATCATCGAAACAATCGGAAACCTGGATACGGAGGAGCAGATGTCGTGCTTCTGTCTGATTGAAGAGGACTACCTTGAACTTCATTACAGTGCAATGGAATCCAATTACATTCGTCATTATGATGACGAAGATGAACTTTTCAAACAGATCGCGTTGCGGCGGGAAGAGCTGGGTGAAGCAGACCTGGAAAGCGTTGAATACTACGATGATGAGGACTTCAGCCCCAAGGAAGACGCGGACGACCTTGATGGCTACAATATCCGTACCGAAGAGGACGAAGACGCCTTCTGACAGGTTCAATAGGAATCCGGAACCACCAGCGGCGTGAAAAACCAACAGAAAGATACCGAACCGCGGCGACGCATGGCCGATTATACCTCCGTGGGCCTGATGTTCCCCGTTTCAATGGTGGTGGGATTCTTTATTGGGTACGGTCTCGACACACTGTTTCATATCTCTCCGATTTTGACCATTGTCTTTACTCTATATGGAGTCGCAGCCGGTTTCATCAATCTCTTCAAGGTGGCACGCAGACATGACAAATAGAACCGGATCCGGCATCATCAGAAGAATCTTCCGGATCTCTTTCCTGTTCCAGGTGTGCATCGTGGCGGCTTCCTGGATTTTTACAAACTCCTTTCTTTGTAGTATAATTACGTTTTCCGCCACCTTGATCGCGCAACTGGGATACCTGGCCATGATTCGTTCGCTCGACCGATACCTTCGCCAGCGCCGTGGCTTGATTGCTTTTTTCCTGGTGTTTATGCTGAAACTGGGATTGGTTGTGTTCTGCTTCATCCTGGCCAGCCGAATTTCGGAGCAAGCGGTTCTATTTTACCTGCTGGGTGTTTCGGTGGTTGTAATGGCAACGTTGATTGAAGCTGGAATCCAACTCTTGAGGAGTTTGCCCCATGGAAGAACACAGACTGGTCATCGTTGAGTGGGTGAACTGGCTACTGCGCCATATTCTGGCTGCAGTGGGCATCCACTCGGACGAGCACGACATTCTCCCCGCTCATATCGTCATGGCATTGATTGTCACCCTGATCCTGGTTACGCTTTTCAAGCTGGGAACCCGCAGAGTGGAATTGTTTCCAGGCCGGATCCAGACCCTACTGGAAATGCTGTACCGGGGATTCCGTTCCCTGATCGATGATGTAATCGGGACTGAGGGAAGACGATTCATTCCCGCTCTCGGGACCCTGGGAATTTTCATTGCCAGCTGCAACATCATCGGCCTGCTCCCTGAAATGGCCTCCCCCACGGCAAACCTCAATGTCACGGTGGGGTGCGCAATTTTTATCTTTCTTTATTATCATTACCAGGGTGTCCGCAAACATGGCTTCTTCAAATACCTGAGCACCTTTGCCGGTCCGGTATGGTGGATGGCCATCCTCTTTATCCCCATAGAAGTAATCTCTCACTTCTCCCGTCCTCTTTCACTTTCCATGCGTTTGTTCGGCAATATCTTCGGAGAGGACCTGGTGATCATTATCATCGCATCCATCGTCCCCTTTGTGGCACCCCTGCCCATGATGGGACTGGCTGTTTTCACATCTCTGCTTCAAGCCTTCATATTCGTAATGCTCTCGGCAATATATCTGTCCGGAGCAATGGAATCTGAACATTAATTCAGGAGGATCATAAATGAAAAAAAAATTAATGTTGACTCTGGCTGTTTTTTCCATTCTGACAGTGGTCGCACCCGCTGCCGAAGGAGAGGTACGCAATGTTCCTGACGCGACCCCCCTCTTTCTGTGGTCCATCATCGTGGGGGTGTCCGCCCTCGCTCTGACAGCCATTCTGGCCGCTTTCGCCCAATCGAAAGCGATCCGGACCGCTGCGGACAACATCGGTCGCAACCCGGCCGCTGGAGACACAATCCGAACCGTTCTCATTATCGGCCTCGCGCTGATCGAATCACTGGTGATCTATGTCCTTTTAATCGACCTGATTATCTTTTTCGTGAAGTGGGGCAAGTACACTTTCTGATTCAC
>CAYVBC010000080.1:0-3681 GCA_964449545.1 uncultured Clostridia bacterium
CTGAGTTTCCCATTCAGCCTCTCCGCATCCGCCACATTCAATCCCCGGGCATTTTCCGGGCAAGCGGATACGCATCGGTAACAGAAAATGCAGTTCTCCGGTCTGACGGTCCTGAATGTGGCCGGGTCTATCGCATCCACCGGGCAGATTCGTGCACAGAGACCGCATTGGATACAGGCACCGGTGAGATCAGGATAAAAAGGCATGGGGCGAAATTTCTTGTAGGGAAATTCCCCCGGAACATCAGATCCCATACCCGCGGGAGGCTGATTCGCCGCTTCAACCTTCTGTTGGACGCATCGTCCGAACATCTGACGGTCAAGAATATCCTTTCCATCGGGACGTCCCCTTGCGATATTCCCGTTCAGGTTATGCTCCGACACAAACGCCGCGGCAGCCATACAGATGAAGCCATTGCTCTCCCCCAGCCGCTTCATCTCCAGCAACGCATCATCATACGCCCGGTTCCCATATACAGCCACACACACCAGTGGCGTGCCGTTGCCCGTGAGCCGGGAATAGTCATGAAACAGACTTGGAATCCGCCCGCTGTACACCGGCATGCCCAGCAGCACGAGCTCATCCGGGCCGAAATGATGCGTTGCATTCCGGACATCCGGATTGGACAGGTCGTATTCACGGACCTCCCGGACATCCATCCCTTCAACCACATGGGAAAGAGAGGCCTTTGTGGTTCCAGTGCCACTGAAGTAAATCATGTTGAGTCTGGTAATCTGCACGAATCGGGTCTCCTCTTCCAATTTCAGAATAAATCTGAACGCGGTTTCCCGGTTTGGGAAAGAATCAGTATAACACTTCCGCCGCATTCATTGGAAGACATCCACATAGACGCGCTGTGGCTTCATCCCACTCAGTGGTACATTGGATGCGAACAAAGACGAAAATATCTCAAAATTGAATTCAAACTCACCGGTTTACGCCCTCATCTCTCCGGATTTGTACAATCTCTCCTTTTAAGGTATAATGAGTTTTAATTCAAGAGAGTTATCCGTAAATCTTAATAATCTGGATTTTCCAAATCTTCCTTTTGAAAAAACGGTTATTCTGATCTCCCGGAAAATTGAACCATCATTTTCTCCGGGTCCGGCGCTCTCTCTGCTTGGAGAATAGCTTGGAAAAAATGGAAAAGAATCAATTTGAAGAATTGGGAATAAATGAGCAACTGATTGCCGGCATTGAAGACCTCGGTTTTGTAAAACCAACTCCGATCCAGGAAAAGGTGATTCCACTTATTCTGGAGAGTAAGGGAGACCTGGTGGGCATGGCCCAGACCGGAACCGGAAAAACAGCCGCTTTCGGACTGCCCCTGATCCAGAGAGCGGACCTGGAAAACAAACGGACCCAGACGCTGGTTCTATGCCCCACTCGGGAATTGTGCCTTCAGATCGCGCGTGACATCAAGGCTTTTGCCCGTCATATCAAGGGATTCAAGGTACTGGCAATCTACGGGGGCGCCAGCATTGAGTTGCAGATCAAGGGCCTGGTCAAACCGCCGCAAATCATTGTGGCCACACCGGGACGACTGCTGGATCTCATGAAGCGTAAAAAGGCGGACATCACTGCCATCGATTCGGTGGTGCTTGATGAGGCTGACGAGATGCTGAACATGGGATTTAAAGAGGACTTATCCGCAATTCTTGAAAAGACTCCCCAGGATAAGGCCACCTTCCTTTTCTCCGCCACCATGCCCAGGGAAGTTTCCGACATAGCCCGCAGGTTCCTGAAGAATCCCACGGAAATTACGGTAGGTACGCGCAACTCCGGTGCGGAGAACGTGCAGCACCTGTGTTACTCAGTAGCGGCAAAAAACCGCTACCTCGCGCTCAAGCGGATTGTGGACATTAATCCCGATATCTATGGAATCATCTTCTGCAGAACGCGAAAAGAAACCCGTGAAGTGGCGGAAAAGCTGATGGCCGACGGATACAATGCGGATGCGTTGCATGGCGACCTCTCCCAGTCCCAGCGGGATTATGTCATGGATAAATTCCGCAGGAAAAGCCTGCAGATGATTGTAGCCACGGATATCGCGGCACGGGGTCTTGATGTCACGGACCTGACCCATATCATCAACTACAACCTCCCGGACGAGCTCCAGAGTTACACGCACCGCAGTGGCCGAACCGGACGAGCTGGAAAAAGCGGTACCTCAATCGCAATTATCCACCAGAAGGAAAAACATAAAATCCGACTGATTGAAAAATTCATTAAAAAACAATTTGAATGGAAATCCGTCCCCGATGGAAAGGCTGTTTGTGAAAAGCAGCTTCTTCACCTGATCGACCGCATGAAAAACGTGGAAATCGACAAAGCCGCGATTGAACCATATCTCGAGGCGATATATAAAAAGCTGGAATCCCTGGACAGGGAACAACTGATCCAGCAATTTGTGGCCCTGGAGTTTAACCGTTTTATCCAGTACTACAGCAACGCGCCGGACCTGAATGTCCGGGAAAGCCATGATAGCCGGGGCGGTCGGGAAAATTGGGAAAAATGGGATCGGAAATCCGCCCCGAGAGATAGAGGCGGGAAACGCAGTCCGGATTCCATGCCCATGAGTCGATTTTTTATAAACGTGGGCCGTAAAAACAAGGTCGCTCCGCCGGAAATCATCGGAATGATCAACGATTTCTCCGGAAAGAGAAACATTGAGATTGGAAAAATTGAAATTCAGAACTCATTTTCATTCTTCGAAATTGACAGCAACTTCGAAAAGTTGATTCTGCAATCTTTTCAGAACGCCACATTCGCCAACACACGCCTGACCGTCCAATTGGCGGAACCGGCGCTGGAACGCGGCCGTGGTCACGTCCGGAGCATGAACAAAAAGAAAGGATCCAGAGTACCCCAGAAAAGGAACGGCTCGAAACTGCATTCCCACTTTCTCTGATTTTCCCTCTTGAAGAGACGCTGTCTCATTCGCCTTCCATTTTTTCAAGCAGTTGAGCCGAACCGGAGCCACAACTGATGATCGTCCTCATGGCTTCTTCAAATGACACATCCAACCGGATCACATCCCTTTCCTCGAGATGACAGAGCAGTCCCGTAGTCGGATTCAACGCGGAAGGAAAAAAGACGGTCACCCGTCCTCCCGGCTGTTCATCCGTAATGAATCCGGTCATCATGGTTCGTCCACCAAATACCCGACCCAGCACAACGGCTGAAAACGGCCGTTTCTTCTGCCCCAGAAATTGCTTAAGCGTTTCCTTGAAAAGAGAGTATCCCGGGGCGACTTTCAAAATATATTTTTCCAATCGTGAAAAGAGAAATCCTCCCAAACGGGTTTTTATCAGTAGCCCGGTTGCAAAACATATTCCTACGATCAAAGCGATGGCCAATGCATCCGCCACCCTCCGCGGCATTGATACCCTTTCAATCAGTATCCGAGTCAATGGATGGATCATGTTGATCCCAACCTGAAATACCCACTGGAGGAGATAATAAGTCAAAAGAATGGGCAGCAGGACAGCCACACCGCCCAACAGGGAAGTTTTAATAAAACTTAACAATCTTTTCATGGATTGCTCCTTTTCATTCAACTCCAAAGATAAATCCGCGGAAAAATTTTTTCAATATCATCAATTCAATGCAGGTCATGACGGTTCAGGAATTTTCCTGTTGGGAGAATCTAAAAGGGGCCAGGCGAAAAATACCATCCCC
>CAYVBC010000080.1:3781-5316 GCA_964449545.1 uncultured Clostridia bacterium
CCTGTTGGGAGAATCTAAAAGGGGCCAGGCGAAAAATACCATCCCCCACTTCATTTGATCCACGGACCCCGGAACCCGGGCAATAAGGATAGCTGAGTCACACACATCTCTGCACCGCTTTATTTATATTTCCAATGCTTCTGAACCCTTCTCAGGAGTAATGCAGATTCTCAAAATTGAAGTTGTATAACTCCGAAATATATCCTATAATTCAATTTAAAAAGGCCTCTCTTTTTCTTTACCTCCAGATTCCAGGCAATCTGCTCGGTTTTGTAAAATCAGGACCCAACAAAACATCACAATAAGGAAGTGAAAAATGGACACCAAAAAACTTGGCTTTAACTCAAAACTGGTTCACGCGGGCGCATTTCAGGATGAATTTCACAGTGCCGCCGTACCGATCTACCAGACATCCACATTCGGTTTCAAAAGCGCCGCGGACGGAGCGGCCTGCTTTGCCGGAGATGCGGACGGCTATATCTACACCCGTATTGGAAATCCAACCATCAATGTGCTGGAAAACAACATCGCGGAACTTGAAAATGGATTCGGCGGAATTGCCACCGCCTCCGGAATGGGCGCCATTTCAACCATCTACATGGCGTTGCTGGAACAGGGCGCGCATATGGTCAGCAGCGATTCCGTATACGGTCCGTCAATGAACCTGATGCAGAACCACTTCTCCCGCTTCGGTGTGGAGTCCTCATATGTCAACACTTCGGATCTCGAACAGGTCAGACAGGCGATCAAACCCAACACCAGGGTGATCTATATTGAAACCCCAGCCAACCCCACCATGGGAATCACAGACATTGCGGCAGTTGCGAAAATCGCCCATGAGAATGGCATCCTGCTGGTTGTGGACAACACGTTCTGCAGTCCCTATCTGCAGAAGCCGCTGGATCTGGGCGCGGACGTGGTCGTTCACTCCCTGACCAAGTTTATCAACGGCCACGCGGACATCGTGGGCGGCATGATTATCACCAAAGATGAGGGATTGTACAAAAAGATCCGCAACGTCATGGTCAACATGGGCCCCAACATGGATCCCCACCAGGCGTTCCTGGTCATTCGCGGCGTCAAAACCCTCTCCCTCCGCGTTGATCGTGCCCAGGCCAACGCGCGGAAAGTGGCCGATTACCTGAATAACCATGAAAAAATCGAGTGGATCAGATACCCCGGCCTGAAATCCCACCCCCAGCATGAACTGGCCAAAAAGCAGATGTCCGGATTCGGAACCATGATCAGCTTTGGCGTCAAGGGTGGATTCAAGGCGGGAAGCACACTGATGGACAATGTTCACCTGGCCATGCTGGCTGTATCACTGGGCGGTGTGGAGACCCTGATTCAGCATCCGGCGTCCATGACCCATGCCAAAGTTTCCCATGAGGACAAGGTGAAAGCCGGGATCAGCGATGAGCTGGTTCGCTTCTCCGTGGGCATTGAGGATGTGGAAGATATCATCCACGACCTGGATCAGGCGCTGGCCAAGGTGTAAATCACCTGAATTCAACCCCCTTTATTGATTTAAACCC
>CAYVBC010000080.1:5416-7409 GCA_964449545.1 uncultured Clostridia bacterium
CAGACCGCGAAAGTGTCCGGCGAACGCATCACCGAGTACCGCACCACCGTGAAGGTGGCGTTCAAAGTCAAGTCCCGCCGCTGAAGCGAAGCGCTACCCTACTCTTCCGAGATAATCCCGCCTGTGATCCGGACCAGGTCCGTGTGACTTTCAATCAGGTTATACACGGTTGACAGCTTCTCCAGCGCGGAGTTCAGATAGACCAGCTGGGAATCGCGGTAATTGAAGGAGTTGATGGCACCACTGCGGAACTTCTCTCCGGAGATCTGCAATGACAGCTTGGCGCTGGACATCTTCTCCTCCGCCACTGTCATCAGCTGCCTGCGGATGTTGTACATCTCCAGCAGATTGATTAGCTGGTTTTTCAATAAAAATTCCAATTCCCCGGTCTGCAGCTCGGCAATACGGTGGTTGATACGGGCGTTTGCGATGGCGCGGCGGACGCGGCCACCATCCGACAGCGTTACCCCCAGGGTGAATCCCACATAGTAGTTGAAGGTGTTGGAAAAAATACGGGGAATCGCTCCCGCTTTTACACCGGATCGCTCCAGACTCACTCCCGAATTCAGGGTAATGGAGGGATACATCTGGCTTTGGTTCAGACCGATCTCGTTTTTCATCAGTTCCCTATTGAGATACTGGTTCTTCAGGGTCCGGTTTGATTTGGTCATCTTGCGGACCAGGTCGGAATATTCGTATTCACGCGATTCGTGGGTGAATTCCGCGGACAGTGTGTACTCCGTCTCCCCGGACTCACCCATGACCTGGTTGAGACTGCGCAGTGCGGAGTGATAGTTCAGCCTCTGCGAGTGACAGCGGGCCGTGTCATCCAGAAAGGCGATCCGGGCCTGCAGTTCATCATAGGTTCCTGCACTGCCCAACTCCTTTTTCATCTTCACGTACTCATATCGATCACTGGAAAGGGTGCGAACCTCCTGGGAAATCTTCAGTTGCTCCTGCTGTAACAGAGCGTTGTAATATGCCAGGATCACGGCTTGAATGGTGTTTTCCACGGTCAACGCAGAGTTCCCCTCGGAGATACGGTTCAACAGGGCCAGTTTCTGTTTGGTAATGGAAACGGCAAAGCCGTTGAACAGTTTCCAGCGCAGCGTGACGGATGGAGAGAGGCTGTTGATCGAGGTGGTCATGCGCGTATCCGTTTCGGAAACCGGGGCATCCGCATTGTAATTCTGAAGATCCACCCCTGCGCTGATGGTGGGATAGCGACCGGCGGCGCCCCAGGTGTTGTTCAGCGTTGCGGACGCTTCTCTCTGTTTCAGGATCTTCACCTGAAAATTATTCCGCAGGGCCTTGGCCACCGCCTGTTCCAGGGATAGATCGGATGCAGCGGCATGGGCTTGTCCCGCAAAGGAAAAAAACAGGCAGATAAGCGGCAGATAGTATTTTTTATTCATGATTTTCCTCGATCAGTCGATTGTGATGCGGTCGTTGACCACCGCGACTTCCACGTCCCGGCTGTTTTCCGGGCGTTTCCCGTGGCGCAGTTTGTACACCCACTGGTGAAACTCATTCATAGCCAAGATGAACACCGGCAGAAAAAGCAGGATGAACAAGGTGCCAAACAGCACTCCATATGCCAGGGCAATGGCCATGGGCTTGAGAAACTGGGACTGAAAACTTCCTTCCAGCACAATGGGGTACAGACCGACCACCGTGGTGATGGTGGTCAGCAGGATGGGTCGAAGACGCGCGATCCCCGCATCGTACACCGCTTCCTTGACAGTCATTCCCTTCAACAGGTTCCGGTTGTACTTGGACACGAATACCACGGCATCGTTGATCACCACCCCGGACAACGCCACCATGCCCCAGGCGCTCAACATGCTGACCGGGATGCCTTCGAATCCATGGCCCCATGATGCGCCCAGCCAGGAGAGGGGGATCATGACCAGGATCAGCAGGGGCTGGGAGAATGAGCGGAAATGAATCATCAGGATGATCACGATCACGCTGAACGCGATCAGAAAAAGCC
>CAYVBC010000081.1:0-7370 GCA_964449545.1 uncultured Clostridia bacterium
TCCACCTGAATGATATCCCCGGAGAGTTTCTGGTCCAGAATGGTAAAAAAATTTTCCACCCAGAATCGGTAATCCCTGAACAGTTGAGATTGATCCCGCTGATCAAGTGATTCAGCCCGCTTGTTGAAGTATTCACAGATATTTTCCAGCACGAAGGCGAAAG
This sequence comes from uncultured Clostridia bacterium, assembly GCA_964449545.1. GTDB lineage: Bacteria > Acidobacteriota > Aminicenantia > UBA2199 > UBA2199 > UBA876. The sequence goes on from CAYVBC010000081.1 coordinate 164, forward strand.
TCTGTCGATCAGAACGGGAAAACGTAAACAGCTTGGAATCAAAACGGATCAGGTAATCCCGAATCCGGAACATCATGGATACAGGATCGGGATCGCACATACCGGAACCGTTTCCCGGATAAAAATGGCGCGACTTGTAATGGCTCTCCGCTCGAGTCAACGCATCCAGCATGCGTACATCGTACATGAGGAGTTGATCGACGTTTTCGTGAGTCAGAGCCCTTTCCTCAAGCTTCAGCCCGGGGAAAAAGGCGTTGCGGAATTCGCCGGCGTTCTTCAATTGGTTGACTTGAAAAGTCATGGCATTTTCTGTTTTCCAGAACCCCGCGACAATCGATTGAGAGAGTCAGAGATTATTCCATCCATTCCAAATCCCCCCACCCATATGTTTTTAAATTATTTCCTTTCGAAATCGAAAAAACCCTTATGAAAACATGACATATCTGATATTTTCATCATCAATCCACACAGCGTAATTGCTAATAATTATATGATTCTCAGGAACCGATGTCAATCAAATTGATTTTTCCCATCCCCTTTGATATACTCGTTCATTCAAGCATGAACGCGATACTCGACATTATTCGGGACAACGGTGAAATCAGGCTGGCCCTAATTCTAGTTGTCGTTATCGTGGTCCTGAAACTCCTTTACGAACTCCTCAAAGTAGCAAAAATAATTGACATCCAGGACAAGTCCTTCCTGGACACTCTGTACTCCATGCTCTTTAAAAAATCGTATCTTATTTCTCAGGCGAAGAAACTGGCCAAAGAGGGAAACTTCCAGAAATCCGGAAAAATATACGAAGAGATCGGAGACTTCCGAAAGGCACTGAAAACCTATGAGGAAGGAGAACTCTTTGGTGAAATGGGCGAGCTGTATGAACGGCTGAACCGTGAGACCCAGGCCATTGAAGTCTACAAGCGGATCGGGCACCTGGACGGAATCATCCGGCTCTATCTGAAACGAAAGAATGTCGAGGCCGCCTGTCTCCTGCTGGAATCCAACAACCGTTTTCAGGAGGCCGCGGAAATCTATTACAATTTTGAGCGGTTCGATAAGGCCGCTCAAATTTATGAAAAAAAAGGTTTCTACAAAAAGGCCGCGTACATTTATGAAAAGGACGGCAACCTGAAACGCGCGGCCATGAACTTTGAAAAGTGGTTTCTCACAAACGCCGATACTTCGGTGGGATATAAAAAAGACACACGCATAGAGCAGGATCTTTTCAAAGCCGTGGAGTTGTATGCCCGGGTGAATGAAAATCAAAGGGCGTATGATTTACTTGTGAAATTCAACAAATTCGATAAAGCCGCCGAACTGGCGCAGAAAATGAACAAACTGGAAGACGCCGCTCAGTTGTATGAAAAAGCCCAGATGCCCATCCGCGCGGCGGACCTCTACGAAAAGCTCAACCAGCCCCGAGTCGCCTACCAACTGCGGGGAGAAGACGCGTTCGCAAGGGGGAACACCCGGGACGCGGCGGAGTGGTATCTCAAGGGAGAAGATTACACCCGGGCCGCTGAGCTTTTCGAGTGGGACCGGAATTTTGATAAAGCAGCGTATTGTTACTTCATGAACCAGAACTACGGTTCATCGGCCGAAAACTACCTCCGAGCGGAAAAAGAGGAAGAAGCGGCCAAGATGTATGAAATGGCACAACAATGGAAACCCGCGGCCGACATCTACCTCAAATACAAGCGATATCAGAAAGCGGGAGAACTTTTCGAAAAGGCCGGGGAATATTTCAAAGCAGGCATCTCCTTCCTGAAGGTGGACGATGAAAAACGCGCCCTTGGGAACTTCCAGCAGGTGCACCCTCAGTCCCCTGATTACAGCGTGGCCATCACGCAGATGGGCACCATCTTCCTCAAGCACCGGAAACACCAGCTGGTCATCGAAAAAATCGGAAAACTACTGGAGAATCAAACGATCTCTTCGAAAAACATCGACTGGTATTATATTCTGGGGCAGGCGGAAGAGAATGCGGGAAATTTTAAAAAAGCCTTTTCCATCTATCAAGTCGTACTCAGTGAGGATTACGCATACAAAGATGTTCACCAACGACTCAAAGACGTTGAAAACCTGATTCAGAAATACAAGGAGATGGCTCTGGTCCAGGAGGACTCTTCCCAGCGCTACCGGATCATTCGCAAAGTCGGCGAAGGCGGCATGGGAACTGTATACAAGGCGGAGGATACGGTACTGCAGCGCATTGTGGCACTGAAGGTCCTCAATGCCAGCCTGATCAAGGACAAGCGCAGTCTGGAACGATTCTACAGTGAGGCGCGTTCCACCGCCTCACTGTCCCATTCAAACATTGTGACCGTTTATGACGTGGGACAGCTGAAAGATGATCATTTCATCTCCATGGAGTTCATCGAAGGCGAAAACTTCATGTCACTGATTCGCAACAACCGCCAGTTTTCCATCCCACAGGTTCTATATATCGGCATCAAGGTCCTCAAGGCCCTGGACTACTCCCACCGCAAAGGGATTATCCACAGGGACATCAAACCTCATAACATCATGATCACCCGTCAGAAGGAGATCAAGATCATGGACTTCGGCCTGGCCGTGATCCGCGGAGACATGCGGAAAGGAGAAACCGGAGTGATTACCGGAACTCCGTATTACATGTCTCCGGAACAGGTCCAGGGGCAACCCACGGACCACCGGACGGACATTTATTCCATGGGGGCCACATTGTTTCATCTGCTCTGTGGAAGGGTTCCATTCAAGGGTGAAAATGTTTTCTATCAACACCTCTTCGAGACCCTTCCCTCCATTCAGGAACTACGCCCGGATGTGCCGGACTCATTACAGAAAATTGTTGAGAAATGCATGGAGAAAAAGCGTGAACGACGTTTTCAGAGCGCTCAGGAAGTTCTTAACGTAATTAAAAACATCAAGATAGAATAACCAACAGGAGAGGGAATTATGGATTTTTCCTTGGATGAAGAACAGCTGGAACTTCAGGAATTAACACGGGAATTCGCTCGCAACGAAATGCGCCCGGTATCGGGTGAATATGACGAAAAAAATGAGTTCCCCATGGAAGTGATGCAAAAAGCCTTTGACGTCGGCTTTCTCACTTCCGGAATTCCCATGGAATACGGGGGAACAGGCTTCTCCAACCTGACGAATGCAGTGGTCTGTGAAGAACTGGCCTGGGGCTGTGCAGGGATGTATACATCCATGATGGCCAACACCCTGGCCAACACGCCCATCGTGCTCTTTGGCACCGAAGAACAAAAAAAGAAATACCTTGAGCCCATGACCCGGGAGATGACTTTCTCATGCTTCGGATTGACGGAACGGGAGGCCGGCTCCGATAACGCGGCCATCAAGACCACGGCGGTTCTGGAGGGGGATCAATATATAATAAACGGATCCAAAACCTTTATCACCAATGCGGGAGTATCCAAATTCGGAGTGATGTTCGCCTCCACCGATCCGGATCGCGGCGCCCGCGGTCTATCCGCCTTCATCGTCCCCATGGATACGCCGGGAGTGACGGTGGGAAAGCATGAAAACAAGATGGGCCATCGGGCATCCAATACAGCGGAAATCTTCTTCGACGACGTCCGCATCCCCGCGTCAAACCTCCTTCGCCGGGAGGGCTTCGGGTTTATTATCGCCATGAAGACTCTTGACTATGCACGGCCGGCCGTGGGGTCGGGTGGAGTGGGCGTGGCCAGAGCCGCCTACGAAGAAGCCCTGGAATACTCGAAAACCCGGATCCAGTTCGGTCAGCCCATCGCCCATTTCCAGCACAACGCCTTCAAGCTCGCTGAGATGGCCACGAGTATCGAAGCCGCCCGGCTGATGGTGTATCGATCCGCCTGGATGCTGGACCAGAAGATGAAGGCATCCAAGGAATCCGCCATGGCAAAGGTCATGGCCACGGATATCGCCATGCAGGTCACGGTGGACGCGGTCCAACTCATGGGCGGATACGGTTACATGAAGGAATACCCGGTGGAAAAGATGATGCGCGACGCAAAGCTGCTGCAGATCTACGAAGGCACCAACGAAATTCAGAAACACGTGATTTCGTTGGAGATCCTGGGAAGCGGCCGCAAATGAGCCCTTCCCGGAATATCGGAAATTAAGAAAATGAAGTGGTTTCTCCTGATCCTGGGAGGAGTGTTGGTGGCGGAAGGTATTCCATACGCCCTGTTTCCTCGGGCCGTCAAACTTTTTTTTCTCCGGATTCAGAATCTGGAAGAGGATTCCATGCGCTGGATTGGCCTGTTCTCCATGCTCACCGGACTCGCCCTGGTATTTCTGGCCTCAAGGTGAATAAATCATGATGTTTTTTCGTTTCCTTGTCGCCGGATTACTGGTGTACCTGCTGTGGCGACTGTTTCGTTTCCACTCCGGTTTTGACCGGGACGGCAGGAGAAAAGCAGAAAAATCCGCAGCGGCGCCGGAAGAGATGAAGCAGGACCCCGTCTGCGGCACCTGGGTTCCGGTCAGTCAGGCCATTACGATCGAACACATGGGAAGTCAACTCTATTTCTGCTCCCCGAAGTGTCGCGACAGTTTTCTCGAGGATCCTTCCAGGGCTACAGACTGAATTCAGAATAAGGGATGGACACGGGGAGTCTTCCCCGGGGAGGAACTCCGCCACTCAACACTTTCAGAAGAGCCTCCATCTGAACACGACGATAGCCATACGTCGCCACACAGGTTCCGGCTTCCGGAACACCCTGGAGATCATAGGGATTCCCAAGCGCCACCACCAGGGTGTCCGGACGAAGCCGGATCAGGCGCCGAAGAATTTTACGCTGGATCTTCTCCACTTCGGGAAACCGTGAAAACACCGCAGCCAGAACGCGGTCCGCCGCGAAGATACGTTCCCTCAGCGAATCGGGCCAGGCACCATCAAGCCCCAGCATCACGACCTCTCCATGGGGATAGAAATGCTTCATTGGCACTTCAAGAACGGAACGGTGTTCTCCCTGGGACAACACTTCCGTGGCCACGACTTTTTCCCATTCCAGCACCAGGAGGCGGGAGGTCCGGGGCACCGGAATCATCCGATCCCTGTCCCGAACCACCGTGATTGAAGCTTCCGCCAGACGTACCTCAGCACTCCGGTGGGATCGGGAAACGGATTTAGCGTTTTCAAGGTCCCGTTTCTGCGCTGCGGCGAGAAGCCCTCGTCGCATTTTCAAGCGTAGAATCCGCTTCACCGAAAGGTCAATACGGGATTCCGGGATCCGCCCCGAATGGACCGCGGCCACAATCCCCGCCTGCATTCGTTTTTGAAAATCCAGTGAGCGACTGGCAGTGATCACATCCACTCCGGCAATCACCGCCTTCACGGCCGTATCTTCCGGATTCATCCCATGAACAACGGCGCCCATTTCCATGCAATCCGTCATCACCACGCCGTCAAATTTCAGGGATGAGCGAAGAATCACCTGAATCCAGTATGGAGAGAAAGTCGCCATCTCCGGATCGATCTCCGGATAGATCACATGAGCGGTCATCACCCCATCCAGTAATTTCCGGCGCAGGAGATGCCGGAAAGGAACCAGGTGGATGGAGTCCATCGCCGCCCGATTCAGCGCGCAGCGGGGGATTTCTCTGTGAGAGTCCCGGACAACCTCTCCATGCCCGGGATAATGTTTGCCGCAGTTGGCCACTCCCCCTTTGTGGAGCCCCCGGGCAAAAGCAGCTGCGAATCGGGCCACACTTTTCGGGTTGTCACTGAAGGAACGAAACCCGATAATTGGATTGTCCGGGTTTGTATTCACATCGAGAACCGGGGCGAAAACACCATCCACTCCCAGGGCACGCACCTCCACTCCAATGATCCCACCGGCCCTGCGGGAATAAGATGCACGTCCCGTGGCTGCCAGTCCCATCGCGGAGATCGCCGTTGCCACGGATTCGCCGAATTGAACTACATTACCCCCCTCCTGATCCGTCCAGATCATGGGCGACGGGTACCCACAATCGTGGATGGCATTGGTCAGCGCCGTAACGCCCTCAATGGAGGAAAAATTTCGCAGAAACAGGGAGACGAAGCCGGCATTGCCCGCTTCAAGGTGCTCGATTTCCCGGGACGTGAGGGTCGTACCCGAAAGCCCGACCATCATCATCTGCCCGACCTTCCGCTCCAGACTCATGGAGACCGGGATGTGCTTCCGTCGGCCGGAATAAGTCGGAAATTTCACGAAATCGTTTTTCTGAATATCCTGCGTCTTCTCGCCTGGTAGTGGTCAAAAAACTTCCACTGGGCATGAATCTTCGTGTTGGTCTCCAGTTCCACGTTGGACTCGGCGGTGGTGAATCCCATTTTCATGGCATTGGCCCCGATACCGAGAACCAGCATCAGGTCAATTCCCTTTCCCCGGTATTTTTTCTTGACTCCGGCCAGGTAGAAATCCAGCACTTCCCGCTGGCGCAATCCCCGCAACAGGTGAAACCATCCGAAGGGAAGGATACGGCCTCGGGCTTTCTGCATAGCCGTGGACATACTCGGCATGGAGACCATGAACCCCGCGACCTCTCCCTCCCCGGTCACAACCACTCTCGCCAGGCGGGGATCCAGGAACATGGCATACTTTTTCGTGTAGTAATCCGTCTGTCGCTCCGTTGTGGGAACGGAACCGTATATTTCCGAAAAGGTCTCATCCAGAAGCTGGAAGATCGGTCTGGCATATTTCCGGACAAGCTCGCGCTTGCTGTGGCACTCCACCAACCGCATCTCGCTGCGTTCCTGCAGCCTCTTGGACAACGCGATCAGCCGGGGTGGAAACTCACTGGGAATTTTTGCCCTGAACTCGAAATAATCGATCTCCTTCTCAAATCCATAACGCTCCATGAACTTCGGATAATAGGCGGGATTGTAGATCTGGGCAATGGTGGGAATCAGGTCAAAGCCCTCAATCAGCATCCCTTCGGCATCCATGTCGGTGAAGCCCTGAGGGCCGGTAATGGATTCCATTCCCTGTTCACGGCCCCAGGATTCCACGGCTTCCATCAACGCTTCCATGACTGAATAATCCTCAATCGTATCAAACCATCCGAAACGCAGGTTCCGCGTATTGTACTTCTCGTTGGCCGCCCGGCTCAGGATGGCGGCCACCCGCCCAACGGCCACACCGTCCCGGAAAGCCATGAACAGCCGGGCGTCGGCATTTTCAAAAGCGGGATTTTTCTTGGTATCAAACACTTCCATTTCATCCAT
>CAYVBC010000082.1:0-3088 GCA_964449545.1 uncultured Clostridia bacterium
TCCTCGCCCGGGACAAAACCGTTCAGAGTGATCCTCCTCACCCTGTTGAATGATGGCGGATTACGGTTTGATCTCAGTTTACGAAAAATTGTTCCGGATGCCATACGCATGCGGAATTCCCTGAAATCATTGCTGCAAAAAGTGGTCCGCATTCAGGCAAAAGGCGATGAAGCAGAAGCGGTCAAGTTCATTGAGTCGATGGAGAAAAAGTCCGCAAAGGCTGATTTCCCGGATGGAATGAGGATTGAGACACGGCCGCGGATTGAAATGGTTGCTGAAATTGATTCCGGGGAATCTTCAGAATGACATGTAGTGAAATTCACTCTCCTCCCGGAGAGTGGATTTATGACTTCAACCTGGACACCCTGGGTGAACGGCTGATTCAATTGGGAATGCCTTCATACTCAGCCCGACAGGTTTTTCGCTGGCTCTATGTCCGCGGGGAGACGGATCCGCGGGCCTGGTCTGATATCAGTCTCGCTCACAGGCGGACCCTTGCCGATCTGTTCGATACGCGAATGCCCCGTATCCCGGCGGAATCTTCCGAAAAGGGGGGGACGAGGAAAATCCTGCTGGAACTCCGGGATGGGGAGCGGATTGAGGCCGTTTATATTCCCGAGCAGGGTCATGTCACTTTCTGCATCTCGTCTCAGGTGGGTTGCCCCCTGGCCTGCGCGTTCTGTGCCACTGGAAGAATGGGTTTTCGCCGCAATTTATCCGCCGGAGAGATTGTTTCACAGGTACTGGTCTTGAGCGGTTTGAAAGAGAAGCCGGACTCTCGATTCAACATTGTGTTTATGGGCATGGGGGAACCGATGCTCAACCTGGAGAATGTGATCGCGGCGCTGGATGTGCTGACCGGAGATCATGCCATGGGAATTCCCCAGCGCCATATCACGCTTTCCACGGTGGGTTACCCGGCGGCGCTTCGTGAATTGGAGCATCGGTTTCCCGGGGTGAAACTCAGTGTTTCGCTCCATGCCGCGGATGATGAAACCCGTACGCGCCTGATGCCCTCCACCTCCAGCCGATCTCTGAAGGAGCTGATCCAATATCTTTCTTCTCCCCGGCGCCACCCGGTTACGTTTGAGTATGTGCTGATCCGGGGAGTGAATGATTCTCCCACCCATGCCCGTCAACTGGTCAAGCGGGTAGCGGGAATCCACTGCAAGGTGAACCTGATCCCCGTCAACCCCGTTGCGGGAACCGGGTTTTATCCACCCGACGAATCCGCTGAAGAGCGATTCCTGGCTGTTTTACATCGCTCGGGAATACGCGTAACGGTGCGGAGATCAAAGGGCGGGTCGATTCAGTCCGCCTGTGGACAACTGGCCACGGATGTGAGTCCGAGCTGAGAATGAAGCCCGAAGATTTTCTCCAGCGATACAATTTCAAGCTGGATGAATTTCAGCGTGTGGCCCTGAATGCCGTGGACCAGGGGCAATCCGTTCTTGTGAGCGCGCCCACGGGTGCCGGGAAAACCCTGATCGCGGAGTATGTCATGGCCCGATGCCTGAGCCGGGGCCAGAGTGTGGTCTATACCGCGCCGATCAAAGCGCTGTCCAACCAGAAATTCAGAGAGTTCCAGCTTCAGTTTCCCGACGAAGTCGGCATTGTCACCGGGGATGTGAGCATCAATCCGGACGCGCGCCTGATTATCATGACCACGGAGATCTATCGCAACCGGATTCTGGAAAAAAGGGGAGGATTCGACCGGTATTCATGGATTATTTATGATGAAATCCATTATCTGGATGATCCGGAGCGGGGAACGGTCTGGGAAGAGTCCCTGATCTTCAAGCCGCCCCATATGCGTTTACTGGGGCTTTCCGCCACCATTCCCAATATTCGGGAGATGGCTGCCTGGATGGAGGAGATTTTTGGCCAGCCCGTCAAAGTGGTATGTGAAGATCAGAGACCGGTACCGCTTCACCTGTATTTCCAGGTCCGGGGAGAGATCAGTGACAACATGGGGAGGCTCCGGAGGCAGGTGCGCGGGGGATCCGGGAAAAGCAGGCGGGGGTATCCGGTGCGTCATGGCGGGGAAAACCGACCGGAATCATTGCTCGTTCATCTTCAGGAAACAAATCGAGTGCCGGTGATATACTTTGCCTTCAGTCGCAAACGATGTGAATTTCTGGCGGATATGGCTCGTGGTCTGGTAAAAAAATCACCTGATTTCAAACCCGTGGTGGATCGTTTCGACCGCTTGTGCGACGGATTCGGGATTGAGGATACCCAACGGGCCGCGGACATGCGTTTTCTGGTCCAGCGAGGTGTGGCTTACCATCATGCCGGGTTGCACCCCATGCTGAAAGAGGTTGTGGAAAGACTGTTTTCGGATCGTTCCATTCGCTTGATTTTTACCACCGAGACATTTGCATTGGGGATCAATATGCCGGCCCGCACCGTGGTGATTGATGATGTCCGCAAGCGTTATGGCAGATTCTTCCGCACACTGAAGAACCGGGATTTTTCCCAGATGGCCGGCCGGTCCGGACGTCGTGGAATTGATACGGAGGGATTTGTCTACTGCCGGGTGAATCCTCATGAGCTGCTTCCCAATGATCTGGATTCCCTGTTTCATCGAGGTCCGGAGCCCGTCCGCAGTCGGTTGAATACTTCATATGCCACCATCCTCAACCTGTACGAAATATATGGGGATGGCTTCCTTGAAATCTATCAGCGATCTTTTCATTTCTATTCGCAGCGGCGGAAATCGTCACGGCGCCTGGTTCATGTGATGAACGCACGCCTCGCATTATTAAAGGAGCTCGGATATATTGAGGATCAGCGCCTGACCCAACGGGGGCATTTTGCCCGCCGTATGTATGGATATGAGATCAGCCTTACGGAGCTGTATGCCTCCGGCCTGCTGGAGAAACTCACGGTGGAGCAGATCGCGGTGGTATGTCTGGCCGTGGTGTTTGAGCCCAGACCCCGTTCAAGACGCCTGCCGCTTCCCCGGGAGTATCATCGGCTGCGCGGCGAGATCCAGACACTGGTGGATCGGGTGCATGGACTTGAGAGAAAAATGGATATCCCGGACATGAGCAAGCGTTTCAACTTTGATCTTACCGGGCCACTG
>CAYVBC010000082.1:3188-7367 GCA_964449545.1 uncultured Clostridia bacterium
AATGGATATCCCGGACATGAGCAAGCGTTTCAACTTTGATCTTACCGGGCCACTGTTGAGCTGGATGCGGGAACCCTCTTTCAATCGCCTTGTCAGTCAGAGCGACCGGGATGAGGGTGAGATCATCCGATATTTCCGTATGACCGTCCAGGTGTTGCGTGAAATTCGTGATGCCCGATTACCGGGGGCCTTCAATCAACGCCTTCGTGAAGCGACCCGCAGGGTCAACAGGGGTTTTGTGAACGCGGAGGAGCAGCTGCGTCTGGGGCTGGAAGCGGACATGGCGGAAAGAGACGGTGATTTGAATTCCAAAGGGGCGAAAGCACTTTTCCCCTCTTGACAAAATCGCGCATATGGCCTATAAAGTGAAGGACGCCGAAGTGGTGGAATTGGTAGACACGCAAGTTTCAGGTACTTGTGGGAGCAATCCTGTGGGGGTTCGAATCCCCCCTTCGGCATTCCCGTCCTTTTCCCGGGGCGCCCTTTCAAACCCATGGTGCAATGAACCAGGCTCATCAAGGTAGAACCGCTGTCCTGCTTTCCGGGCGCGGCACAAATTTCGAAGCCCTGTTCAGAGATTCCCTTGAACGTGATTCAGGCTACAGGATCGTGCTGGTTCTGTCGGACTGCCAAGCCGCACCGGGCCTCCGGCGGGCCAGGGAGTATGGCATTGAAGCGATTCATGTGGATCCGGTTCTTTTTGCCAGTCGAAGAGATTTCAACCGCAGACTGTTGATGGAACTGCAGGGGAACGCCATTGACCTGGTATGCCTGGCTGGATATATGCGGATCCTTGGCCGGGAAGTGGTCCGGGCGTATCCTCATCGGATTCTCAACATTCACCCCTCACTCCTGCCCGCTTTTCCCGGTCTGGACGCACAGCGCCAGGCCCTGGAATATGGAGTTCGTACCAGTGGATGTACGGTGCATTTTGTGGATGAGGGTATGGACAGCGGTCCCGTTGTACTGCAGAAATGTGTGAAAGTTCTTCCGGAGGACAGTGTGGACTCGCTGAGTCAACGCATTCTGGCTGAAGAACATCGACTTTTTCCGCGGGCGGTCCGTCTTTTTTTTGCCGGGCGTCTGGCCGTGGAGGGGAGACAGGTGAGGATTCTTTCATGAAAAAATCAACCATTTGCATGCTTGTGATCATGGCGATGTCGGCCATGCTGTTCGCGTCGGCTCACACCCTGGAAGATGCCAGTAAAATTGATCGATTTCTGTTGCGAATCGCGAAGGAGTCCCGCCGACGCGTGGTGTTGCGGAAAGTGACTTTTACCCAGGAGGAGCTCAACGCCTACCTGAATCGGATTTACATTCCCAAGTATGCCCGGGAAGTGAGCGCAGTGGAACTGGAACTGCAGAATGACAACGGGGTTTCCGGAACCATGGATGTGCATTTGAAGGGCGAAAAGTACAAAGGGCTTCCATCTTTTCTGCGTGATTTCACTGTCCGTTTTGAAGGCCGGCTGGAATCAAAGAATCATCGCATGCGTTATCTGTTTGAGGATATCCGGATAAACGGGACCCGTTTTTCACCGGAGATTCTGGATGAAGCGTTTGCCTCCGCGCAGAGCGGATTCCAGGTGCAGAAGTCCATGTTCGACTGGTTTACCCTTCTTCCCGGGCTGAAAAGAGTGTCTGTGGAAAGCGGAAGCATCACACTGTACTACTAGGTTGGATCTAACGGCATCCAGTCCGGTCACTCTGTTGAAAGGCGTGGGGGACGTTTTCGGGGAAAAGCTACGCGCCATCGGGGTACACACAATCCTTGACCTTTTAATGCATTTTCCCGTGGATTATCTGGATTGCGGCACTGAGGCCCGGGAATTTTTCCCGGATCGGTCTGCGCTCTATTGTGGACGAGTCCGCTCCGCGAGGCTTTCACGAAATTTTCATCGCAAACGCTCCACGGTTCGAGTCAGCCTGGAAACCGGTGCTGGCAGGGCCACGGCGTTATTTTTTAATCAGCCCTACCTATCCCGTCAATTATCCAGGGAACAGGAGGTCTGGTTGCATGGAAGGGTGGATTTCCGGGCGGGTGAAGCGATGCTGATCAGCCCCCGGCTTTTCCTGACCGCGCCGAAGGGCTTGATCCCCATTTATCGCGACCTGGCGGGGATTTCGCGAGGGCGGATCCGGAATCTGATCCGCCAGGCGCTGAATTCAGTGTCGGAATTTCCTGAAGCGCTGCCCCTGTGGATCCGGGAAAATCGCTCTCTGTCCGCGCTGGATGAATCCATACGAACGATTCACAACCCCGATGTGGAAGAACCGGGGAAATTGGTGACGGCACTTGAACCCTTTCGATACCTGGAATTTCTGAAATTTCACCTGGAATTACGTCTGGTGAGGCACCACCTGAAAAACATTTCCCGTCGCTTCCGATACTCGATTTCAAAAGAGTTCTTTGCTGATTTGACGAATCGATTGAAATTTTCACTCACGGAAGATCAGGAAGCGGCCGTATCGGATATCGCCCGTGATCTGACGGGGGAAACAACCATGCAGCGTCTGATTCAGGGAGATGTGGGCGCGGGAAAAACCGCTGTGGCTTTCTCAGCGATGTTGATGGCGGCTCGAAATGGCTTCCAGGCGGCTTTCCTTGCCCCCACCGAATTGCTGGCACATCAGCATGAGGAAAAAGCCCGGGAATTTTTTTCGGGGTTTTCCGTGGCCGTCCTGACCGGATCCACTCCCCGGGAGGAGCGACAGCGCATTGAGACGGAGATTCAGACAGGTCGATTGCAGCTGGTGTTTGGCACTCACGCGCTGCTGAGCGCGAAACTGGAATTCAGGAACCTGGCCATGATCGTGATTGATGAACAGCAGCGATTCGGCGTGTCTCAGCGCGCGGCCCTGTACTGCAAGGGACCGGGAGCGGATCTCATTGTCACTACGGCGACTCCGATTCCCCGCACCCTGCTGCTGACTCTGTATAACGATCTGTCCGTTTCAACGATTCGCAGTCGTCCCCATGGGCGCAGACAAGTGAAAACCCGGGTTCTGGGTGCGGACAAACGCGAGGAGTTTTATACGTGGTTGGAGAAACATCTGGCTCAAACGCCCGGCGGGGGACGTGTTTTTATCATTCTTCCCCGGATACATCCCTCAGACTCCGGAAACCGGATCTCCAGCCTTGATGTGGAAGGAGAAGAACTGTCTCAGCGATTTTCAGATCAGGGAATCGCGATCCTCTCCAGTGAGACGCCGGCGGACAAGCGGCAGCGGATACTGAAATTGTTTCATGTTGGAGAGATACGGATTCTTGTCTGCACCACGGTGATTGAGCTGGGAATTGATGTGCCCGAAGCCGATACCATGGTGATCGAGAACGCGGACCGTTTCGGGCTTGCCCAGTTGCACCAGCTGCGCGGGCGGATCGGCAGGAGTGGCGCTTCCGGCTATTGTTACCTGATGCAGTCTGAAAATCCGACTCAGATGGGGGTGAAAAGACTGGGAATCGTTTCTTCAGAAGAGGACGGATTCCGTCTGGCGGAGATGGATCTTCAGATCCGGGGTGGGGGGGAGGTGGCCGGGTTCCGGCAGGCCGGATCCCTGGATTTCAGATTTGGTGATCCGGTTCGTGATCATCGGATCTTCATCCAGGCCCGGGAAGATTCGAAACAGGTACTCGGGAACCCGGAGCGATGTTCACCCCTCCTCAGAAACTTCATCCTGAGCGTCAGACGCAAGATGGACAGACTTCATTTCAGCTAGAATAACGGTTGAGAAAATGAGATGAACCCGCCGGATACTGTATGGGATAGGTGGAGGTAGGCCGATGATCAAAAAACACCTGGCATGGCTTCTGCTTGGAATCATGGTCCTTTCAATCGTAAGTTGCGTGGCGGTATCCCCTCGAACCGATCCCCCTCCCATGAAACGGGAATTTCGACGTGGGTCGCCCGCTCCGGGGTATTTCTGGGTAACCGGGCATTGGGCCTGGAGACACGGTGACTGGAACTGGATCCGGGGACATTGGGCAAAACGTCGCCCGGGGAAAACCTGGGTTCCCGGCCATTGGGATCGCCGCGGGAAAAGGCGGGTATGGGTCCGGGGGCACTGGAAAAAGCGCAGACGGAGATAGGTTTCCGGAGGGGATCCGGGAATAATTCAACCGGGAACGCGGTTTACAGCCGGGCGGAAATGGTGTATATTAATCCGATTCCAGCGGTC
>CAYVBC010000083.1:0-7331 GCA_964449545.1 uncultured Clostridia bacterium
CGCTGAAGGATCTCTTTCACCATGCGCGCCACCTGGTAGTGTTCATCTCCGATTACCCGCGGGTCCAGGATCCGGGAATATGAGGAGAGGGGATCCACCGCGGGGTAGATCCCGATTTCGGTCAGCTGCCGGCTCAGGTTGGTGGTGGCGTCCAGGTGGGTGAACGTTGTGGCCGGAGCCGGATCCGTGTAGTCATCAGCCGGCACATAGATAGCCTGCACGGAAGTGATCGATCCCTTCCGGGTCGAGGTGATCCGCTCCTGCAATTCCCCCATCTCCGTCGCCAGGTTGGGCTGGTAGCCCACAGCGGAGGGCATGCGTCCCAGGGTGGCGGAAACTTCAGAACCCGCCTGGGTGAAACGGAATATATTGTCAATAAACAGCAGTGTGTCCAGTCCTTCGGAATCTCGGAAATGCTCGGCAACCGTGAGGCCTGTCAGGGCGACACGCAGGCGCGCGCCCGGAGGTTCCGTCATCTGTCCGTAAATCAGGGCGGTCTTGTCGATCACTCCAGATTCCGTCATTTCCAGCAGCAGGTCATTCCCTTCCCGGGTCCGCTCGCCGACACCGGAAAACACGGTCAGTCCCCCATGATTTTTGGCCACGTTGTTGATCATCTCCATGATCAGAACGGTTTTTCCCACACCGGCACCACCAAACAGGCCGATCTTTCCTCCCTTGAGGTAAGGTTCCAGCAGATCGATCACCTTGATCCCGGTCTCAAACAGGGCCATGGAGGTATCCTGTTCTTCAAGGGCCGGGGCCGGACGATGGATGGGAAGCCGCTTCTTCGCGTTCAAGGGGCCCTTGCTGTCCACGGGGTCTCCGATCACATTGATCACCCGTCCCAGGGTCTCACGACCCACTGGCACCATGATCGCTTCGCCCGTATCGATTGCCTTCATTCCCCGCACCATTCCGTCCGTGGGGTGCATGGACACGGTCCGGACACGATTCTCACCCAGGTGAAACTGCACTTCCGTAATGACTCTCAGCGGTTCCGGCATGTCATAGCCATCGGAGACCACTTCCACGGCATTGTAGATCGCGGGAAGGTCACCTTCGGGGAATTCAATATCCACCACGGGTCCGATTACTGCAATGACCTTGCCAACGTTTTTATCGGATGATTTTTCAGTTTTCACAATTCCTCCTATTTGCTCTGCAGGGCTTCCGTCGCGGTAATGATTTCCAGCAATTCGTTCGTTATGGAGGCCTGGCGCATCTTGTTCATGGTCAGAGTCAATGCGTGGATCATATCACTGGCATTTCGTGTGGCCAGATCCATGGCAAGCATCCGCGCGGCATGCTCGGATGCCTGGGACTCAATGAGCAGGTGATAAATTCTCGATTCCAGAAAGAATGGCAGGGTCGCCTCAAAAATCGCCTCGGCCGAAGGCTCATAAATAAATTCCTGTTCTTTCTCTTCCGGGTCCGTTTCCACTTCATTCCACTGGCAACGAACGGGAAACAAAGATTTACATACGACTTCCTGGCGGGAAGTACTCCGAAATCCCGTATACAGGAAAGAGATGTCCCGAACACCTTCATTCAGAAAAAGATCCCTGAGGTATTCCATGACCTCGCGGGCATCCTCATGGCTGGTACGAGACATGATGCCGGGGAAATTCTTTGCAATGTCAATCCCCAATCGTTTTACGTAGATGGATCCACGGTTGCCCATGGTCACCACACGAAGGGTTCGTTTTTCCTCCCCGGCCCTGGCCAGAAGGACTTCCATTTCCCTCAGGATATGTGAATTGAAGGAGCCGCATAATCCCTTGTCGGAGGAGAGAACCACCAGCACGTCATCTCCCTTTTCATGCTCTTCCATCAGGGGAAACCGGGACGGGTCCACATCACGGGTCAGTCTGCGAAGGAGTCCTTCCACCCGACGCAGATAGGGTCTTGCCCTGTTGAGCTCCACAACCGTTTTCCGCAGTTTGGCCGCGGATACGGTTTTCATTGCCCGGGTAATCTTCTGGGTATTATTAACGGATTTGATCCGTCTGCGCAATTCGATCAGGTTGCCGGCCATCGGGTTTCTTTATTCCCCGGCCCCTTCATCGGGACCATTCTCATCCGCCCTGAATATCGCGGAGAATTCCTTCAGTATCTCTTCAAGCTGTTTCTCCAGCTCCGGGCTGATGCGTTTCTCTTCACGGATGGAACGCAACACCTCCGGGTGAGCCCCGGAAACATGGGAAAGCATTTTCTTTTCATACCGGTCCACCGAATTCACGGAAAACTCATCCAGGAAGCCGTGGGTTCCGGCAAAGATCACCAGGATCTGATTCTCCACGGGCATGGGTTGGGCCTGGCCCTGCTTGAGGATCTGTGAAAGACGTTTCCCCCGTTCCAGTTGTGCAACGGTGGCCTTGTCCAGATCCGAACCGAACTGGGTAAAAGCGGCCAGTTCACGATACTGGGCGAGGTCCAGTTTCAACGATCCGGCCACCTGCTTCATGGCTTTGATCTGCGCGTTGCCACCGACCCTGGACACGGAGATACCCACGTCAATGGCCGGCCGCTGCCCCGCGTTGAACAATTCGGGAAGCAGGTAGATCTGCCCATCCGTAATGGAGATCACGTTGGTTGGAATGTATGCGGACACATCGGATGCCTGTGTCTCGATGATTGGAAGGGAGGTTAGGGTTCCGCCACCCTTTTCTTCACTCAATTTGGCCGCGCGTTCCAGTAACCGGGAATGGAGAAAAAACACATCTCCCGGGTAGGCTTCACGACCCGGCGGGCGGCGCAGCAACAGGGAAATTTCCCGATACGCCACCGCATGCTTGGAGAGATCGTCATACACCACCAGCGCGTGCCCCCCCTTGTCCCGGAAATACTCCCCCATGGCGCACCCCGAATAGGGTGCGATATACTGAAGGGCGGCCGGTTCGGAAGCGGACGCCACCACAACAATGGAGTACTCGATAGCCCCGGTTTCCTCCAGTGTTTTTACAAGCTGAGCCACGGTGGACTGCTTCTGCCCAATGGCCACGTAGACGCAGATTACGTCCTTGCCCTTCTGGTTGATGATGGTATCCAGTGCAATCGCGGTTTTTCCAGTCTGGCGGTCGCCGATAATGAGCTCACGCTGACCGCGACCGATAGGGATCATGGCATCCACGGCCTTGATCCCGGTCTGCAGGGGTTCTTTGACGGGCAACCGGTCAATCACTCCGGGAGCAATGCTCTCAATGGGCATGAATGTTTTCGATTCAATGGGACCCAGGTCATCCAGGGGTTCGCCAAGGGGGTTAACCACCCGGCCCACCAGTGCGTCTCCGGCGGGAACGGAAATAATTCTTCCAGTGCGGCTGACCGTGTCACCCTCCTTAATGAGGTATCCCTCACCCAGGATGACAGCGCCGACGTTCCCCTCTTCCAGGTTCAGGGCGATACCCTTGATCCCGTCGGGGAAGGCCAGGAGCTCATTGGACATAACATTGTCCAGGCCGTAAATCTGGGCGATGCCATCGCCAACGGAGATCACGATGCCCGTCTCTTCTTTATTGAAGTCCAGTTTGAATCCTTCAATTTTCTGTTTGATCAGTTCCGATATTTCTTCCACATTGATTTGCATTTAGTACTCCTGTTGGGAACCCTGTGACTCAGGCAAGGAGGATCCTGATCCCGGTTCGCCACCTACAATTCTCTGGTACAATTTCCGCAGGTTCCCCGCAATGGAAAGATCATACGCCACGGACCCCCGCTGGATCCGGATACCCGCAATCAAGTCCGGATTCGTGTCCATTTCCAGCTGGACCGGGCCTTCAAAGGCTTTCTCAAGCCGAGCCCGCAACCGGGATGCGAGATCCTCGTCCAGGGGCACGGCTGAAGTGACACGCAGCTTTTCGATTCCACGGTTTTCAAGCCACAACGCGTCCATCATATCCAGAATCTCTCTTAGCCAGGAAAAGCGGTTTTCCTCCAGCAGTGTCATTAGAAAATTCATGGTTTTGTCGGAAAAACCGCCTTTCCCACGAATTACCTCAAGAAGCTCCCGTTTCTGGTCTCTGGCCAGAAGGGGCGTAACCAGTCCACTGTAGAAGTCCCTGTTTTTTGAGAGAAGAAGATCAAACTGTTCAAGTTCATCCTTGATGGTCGTGTACTCTTCTTCCGAAGCCACGGACTTGATTACTCCCCGTGCATATCGTTTCGCGAGGCTACTTCCGCTCAATGATTTCTCCGCTTTTTTCAATATTCCGTTCTATGATCCGACGATGGAGGTCTGCATCCAGCTTGCCGCTGATATCCTCACGGAACCGGTCAATGGCCATCTCCGCCACGTGCGATTTCAGGCGTCTGAGTGCCGCATCCACTCGGTTCTGGACCTCTTCTTCCGTGATGCGCGCGATGCGTTCAGACTCTTTCCGACCGGATTCCTCGATACGCAACCGCTCTTCATCCCCATTCTCCCGGGCGGCTTCAACCACACGAGCCACCTCGGCTTCCAGGTGATCCAGTCGTTGCTTCAACGCGTCAAAGTCACCGGTTTTCGCCTGAATCTCTTTTCTGCGGTCCTCAATATCCACGCGCACATCGCGACTCTGGTCACTGAGAAGGCGAATCAGGGGTTTGCGGAGAACGTAGATCAGCCCCCCGAACAGCACCGTTGAATTAAACACCTTTCCCAGAAAAGCGGTCCAGTCAAAACCATGGGCTTGACCGCCTTCAGCCGCGGCAAATGCCGTCAGGCTGAGCAACATAAACAGGATGACAAAGGTTTTCCCTTTTTGGGTCATGTGAAGATCTCACTGATTTTTTCGCTGAATTCACGGGAACGGGACTCCAGCTTTTTTTCCGCGATGAGGATCTCCTCTTCCAGGCGCTTCATCTCCCTGTCCATGATTTCACGTGAGTGTGAGCGGGCATCATCGATCATGCGATCCCGAACGGATTCGCCGCTGGAGATCAGTTCTTCACGAATATGGACGGATTCCTGCCGTGCGTTCTGCAGAGAGGATTCCAGACGGAGGGTGCCGGACTCAATCTCGTTATTGATGGACTGAAGTTTTCCGCTTTCCGCGGCAATCAGGTTTTCTCTCTTCTGAATAATTCCACCAATGGGAGTAAAGAAAATCCGATCCATGACAACCATGAGTACCCACACGAGAAAGAAGATCACAAGAAATGAGATATCCAGATCAAGCATAATATTTTTTACCATAAAATTCTGACTGGATCAAGCTCTTATGACCCTTTTTAATCTCGATTCCGCCTGTGAAGAAAAATAATAATGTGATATTATTCACCCAGGTAACCCAATGGAACCAACAAAAATCGTGTCCGAGATTCAATCTCTGGAAAATGAAATCGCCCAGTGGTGTCAGGCGGCAACCACCATGGACCGACTGACCGGGGAGACGATTGACCGCCCCCACTCACTGGATCTGTGGGAGTTGTCCGACCGCGAACTAGACGGTTGGATGGGCGATCAACTGTCCAGGCTGAACGAAGATGTCGACCCCCGCCCTCTGCTGGAGGAGATCTCTTCACACCGCCGGTTCATCGGCCCCGTGATCGTGTTTTTTAAACGTATGCTGATGAAGGCCCTGAACCTCTACACCAGTTCCATCCTTGAACGCCAGCGAAGATTCAACCAGGAGACCCTGGCATTCCAGCTGGCCTCCTATATCCGGATCCGGCGGATCCAATCCCTGGTGGACACGGTCACCCGCCAGCTGTCGGAATCTGAAGAGCTTCAATCCATCAGCGAATATCCACCTGCCGAAGCGGAGAAAAAACAGTGACCCCTGACAAAACGATTCCAGAGGGAACCTGGGAAGAACGACTTGTTTCCCTGCTCCGTGCCCGTCTGCAGCGTACCAGTGACATGGAACGCCTGCTGGGGGATCTTTCCCCCAGTGAGCAGGAAGACCGCTTGCTGATCGCCCTGAAGTTCATCGCCGGGGATGAAACCACGGGAAGCGGTTTCGCCCGATCCCTGCGCAGTGCCGCCCAATGGGTGAAGGGTCGTTCGGGCCCCCAGGCGGCATGCAAACTGTCCAAGCGGATCGCGGTTTCTCTGAACCTGCGTCGCCCCACTCTGGGGCTCTACGATCATAGTTTGCACATCATCGGCGGCGGTCAGAAGTATGGGCTTACGATGGCGGACGCGTTGAAGGATACATTTGACATCACCATTCTCACCCACCGCCCCGTGGAACCGGCGATGATCATGGACTGGTACGGGCTGAACCTGAACGATTGCAGCTACCAGACCATTGATCTGCCGGAATTCGCGGATTCAGGCGCTCATGTGGATCCGGCCCGTGTTTCCCTGCGCGTGCCCAACCCCTTCCACCGGGTAAGCCGTTTGAGCGGTGACTTTGATTTCTTCATTAACAACAGCATGAACGAGATGGTTTTTCCGCTTTCCGGTGTATCCACCATGGTATGCCATTTTCCGGAACGTCGGCCCCTCAGTTATTTTTATTCGGATCGTTACGACGCCATCATATACAATAGCGAATACACCGCGGAGTGGATTGAGAAAAAATGGAAATTTCGCCCCCACAAACACATTTACCCTCCGGTGGACATGCCGCCTCCGGAGGGATCGCAACAGAAGGACACACTGATTCTATCCGTGGCGCGGTTTGAGCAGGGAGGCAGCAAACGCCAGCGGGAAATGGTACAGGCATTTGGAACACTCCGGAAACGGTTTCCGGAAGAGACCCGGGAATGGCGACTGGTTCTGGCTGGAGGCAGCCCGGACAACAACCCATATCTCGACCAGTTGCGCGGTGAGATCCGATCCGCTGGAGACAACCATATCCGCCTGAGGGTGAATATCACTTCCGAAGAGCTCCATGGCCTCTACCATCAGGCCAGCATTTTCTGGCACCTCTGCGGCCTGCATCAGACGGATCCGGCCCTGGTGGAGCACTTCGGCATGACCATTGGAGAATCGATGCAGAACGGCTTGGTTCCCGTGGTTTTTGACGGTGGCGGTCAGCGGGAGATCGTGGAACCGGGAGTCACGGGTTTCCGTGTCAAAACCCTTGAGGAATTGATCCGCTACACCCGCAGACTCATCGTTGACAAGGAACTGATGAAACGCTGCGGACAGGCCGCCCGGGAATCCAGCCGTCGATTTGATCTTCCCCGGTTCACCCGGGATGTACGAGAGTACTATTTCAGCCTGCTCAACCACTACCGAAACCCGAAAATCTGATGAAACCACTCATATCCATCGTCATATTGACCAAGAACTCCATGTCCGTGATCGGACGCCTGATGAACGCTCTGCAGTCCCAGGAATTCTCCCATCCCCTGGAGTACATTTTCATGGACAATGCGTCCACGGACGGCACTCCGGA
>CAYVBC010000084.1:0-7285 GCA_964449545.1 uncultured Clostridia bacterium
CTGCCGGCCGCGGTCAAGAATACGATCGTACTGGCCGCCATGGGCGTGTTCTCCTGGTTTCTTCTGCCTCAGCTTGAGGGGTTACGCCTCATATTCGGCATCATCTTCCTGGTGGGTGGGTGGATCACCCTGCTGGCCGGGTACGCCTGGCGGGGTCCCCGGCGTGGGTTTTACCCCATGGCGGTGCTCATGTTTTCCGGGCTGGCCGTGCTGCTGACCGCAACCACAACCCTGGAATTTTTCTTCGGCTGGGAGATCATGACCGCGGGATCCTACTTTTTGATTCTACGGGGCAAACGCGCACTGCGGCATTCCTTTCACTACATGCTTTTTTCCATCGGGGGCGCCCTTCTGATGATGGCCGGATTCGGACTGGCTCACGCCGCGGCCGCGGGGGATATCGGGCTGACGGCCCTGTCCACGGCGGCGTCAATGCCTGGAGCGACGCTGGTGTTTATCCTCCTGGCCACGGGTTTTCTCACCAAGACCGCGGCGTTGCCACTGCATATATGGCTTCCAGGGGCCCATGCCGAGGCGGAAACCGATGTTTCTCCCATGGTTTCGGCCATCCTGTTGAAGGCCGGTGTATTCGGCATGGTGCTGCTGTTGGTCTCCTGGAGAGAGGCGCTGACGACGGCAAGCGGTGTGGCATTGTTTCTCAGCTGGCTGGGAGCGATCACCGCCCTCCTGGGGAATATCATGGCGGTTTTCCAGGAAGACGCCAAACGACTGCTGGCGTATTCCAGCATCGCCCAGCTGGGTTATATCATTTTCGGTCTCTCCTTCATGAACCACCTGGGGTGGTTGTCCGCCATCACCTTTTCCATCAACCACCTTATTTTCAAGGCGCTTCTCTTTCTCGCCATCGGCGGCGTGGTGTGGCGGGTCAAGACCCGCAACATGTACCAGATGGGGGGCTTGATTAAGAAAATGCCCATTTCATTCCTCTCCGTCCTGATCGGTATTATCACCCTTTCCGGTGTTCCGCCCCTTTCCGGGTTTGCCGGAAAGTGGCTGGTCTACAACGCCATCATCATCAAGGGCTGGCCCCTGCAGGGGGTGATGGTGATCATGGCCGGGATCATCGCCTTTCTCTACTGTTTCCGTCTGATTCACACGGTATTCCTGGGCATGCCCAAGGATCGGTTCCGCAATGTGCGGGAGGCGCCGTTCTGGATCCTGGTTCCCCAGGTCCTTTTCATGGGCGCCATCATGGTGTTTTCCATGGTTCCCAACATGGTGTTGCGCCCTGTGGGGAAAATTCTGAATCGTTTCTTCCCGGCGGACGCGTTGCGCTGGGAAGGGAGCCGGGCCTACACGTCCCTGGGGTACTGGGACGGAACCATGATCATGTATATTGCCGGGGGAATTTTCGTGGCGGTACTGATCTGGCTGATTCTGATGGTCCGGCGTTCCCAGAAGGTCAAGGCGTTTAATATCGTATACGCCGCGGAGCGCCCCTTCCGCCCGGAAACCACCCACTTTGCGCACAACTTCTTCGCGCCTTTCCGCAAGGCCCTTGGCGTTCTTGCCACTCCGCTCGCCACCCGGTTCTGGAGCAGCGTGGCTGAATCCTTTCAGTCCGCGGCGGATTTCGGACGCAGGATCTATTCCGGAAACGGCCAGGCCTATGTGCTGCACATGGTGCTCTACACCCTGGTCTTCTACTTTCTATGGATAGGGGGAACACAATGAACAGCGGATTTGAACCTGTAAAAATCCTGTACGCCCTGATTTCACTGCTGATCATGATTAACGTGGGCCTGCTGATCCAGGGTATCGTGCGCAAGATCGGCGCGCGTGTCAGCAAGCGCCATGGAATCCGCTTTTACCAGCCCTGGATCGACCTGGTTAAGAATTACGTCAAGCGTTCCTCGATTACGCATGGCATCATGTTCTTTCTGGGGCCGGTTTTCCGCTTTGCCGGCGGAATCGGCCTCTACCTGTTCATGCCGATTATCTTCGGCTCCGTCTATTTCTCCAACTTTTCTTTTGCCGGAGACCTGGTGCTGGTGGTTTATTTCATTTTCTTCGGCATGCTCGGAATGGCTCTGGGCGCGGGGGAGGGGGGGCATCCATATTCGGCCATCGGAATATCCCGGGGCCTCGCCCAGTTCACCGCTGTGGAGGTCCCATTGACCCTGGCCATTTTTTCCGTGGCCGCCCAGTATGGGACCCTTTCCCTCACTGAAATCGTGGCCGCTCAGCAGGGAGGGATTCTCCACTGGACCCTTTTTACCAATCCCCTGGCCACGGCCGCGGCCATGCTGGCCTTTCTGGGATCCATGATGCGAGCCCCGTTCAACCTGCACATGGCGCCACAGGAGATCCCCATCGGCCCACCGGTGGAGTTCCATTCCGCGTTCCTGGGAGTGCTGCAGACCAACCGGTCCATCTTCCCCATGGCCAAGACGGTTCTCTTCATGAATCTGTTTTTCGGTGGCGCCACCTCGTGGCCGGAGCTCATACTCAAGGTTTTCGTGATTTACATGTGGTCCGTGTTCGTGGGTGTGGCCTTCCCCAGATTCCGTATTGAACAATCGATCCGGTGGTTCCTGAAGGTTCCCCTTGCGCTGGGGATCCTGGCGGTGCTGCTGTGACTTTGGAGAATGTGTCCGTGAATTTAATTTCAGGGAGAATATCCGATGGGAATGGATGAATTAAAGCCGTATACGGTGGAAACACCGGAAGGGGAGAAGATCGAAATCGATCCTCTCCGGGAGTGGTTCTGTGACGCCCGGCCAAGGCCCTACGCTCCGAACCGGGTGCGGATCTTTGAAGATTTCATGAACTGGGCCCGCTCCGAGTCCCTGTGGATCCTGGGATTCGCCACCGGATGTGGCGCCATTGAAATGCGTCCCCTCATGACGCCGCGCTTTGATGCCTATCGTTACGGCATTCAGTGGCGGCCGACGCCCAGGCAATCCTCCGTGCTGGTGATATCCGGGTACCTGTCGGTCAAAACCCTCAAACGGGTGATCCGCAGTTACGAACAGATGCAGAATCCGAAATTTGTCGTGGCCCTGGGCAGCTGTACCATCAACGGCGGCATGTACTGGGACAGCTACAACACGATCAACCGGCTGGACCACTATCTTCCGGTGGATGTGTACGTGGCCGGTTGCATGCCCCGGCCGGAGTCTCTGCTGGCCGGGTTCGAGGAGCTCAAAAAACGGATCCGCGCCGGAGATGCCGAAGGGGCCAATCGCTATGCAGAGAAATTTGACTGGTACAAGGCCAATCAGAAACGGGTGATCCGTCAATGGGATATGCCCGACTACAACTGGTAGGGAGGAGAGATGTCGCGCAACGAGAAACTGGAAAAACTGCTGGCCCGGCTCCGGGACACCCACGCGCTCTCCAATGGACGCGTGCAGCGTCCGGGACTGGCCTTCTGTTCCGTTGAGAAACAGCACCTGACCGCGCTTCTTTCCCACTTGAGGGATCATGAGGGATTCACGCATCTGGTACTCCTCACGGCAGTGGACTGGATCGAGTCGGGTCAGTTTCAATTGACTTACCTGGTGACTCACCCCGAAGATCAACTGACTCTGGGGATTGAAGTCCGGATTCCCCGGGATCTCCCCGTGATGGAATCGATTCACTCCCTGTGGGCCACGGCGGCCACTTACCAGCGGGAGCTGAAAGAGATGTTCGGAATTGAATTTCCGGGAAGTCCCCGCCTGGATATGCCATTTATACTGGAAGGATGGGAGGGAATTCCACCCTATCGAAGGGATTTCGATACGGTAAAATACTCGGAAGAAACCTATTTCCCGCGGCCCGGGCGAGCCAGCCTGGATCCGGAAACCCATATGCGTGAGAAACTGTATCCCGATGAAGGGGGGAAGCAATGATTAAACTGGATGGACACCTGGACCGGAGTAAGTTCCCCCCCCGTGAAGGAGAACAATACAAGGTGGACCTGGATTCGGAAAAGTTCGTGAAGGTCTGGCACGGGCCCAATCACCCCGGCATCACGGGAAATATGTCACTGGAGTTGATCATTTCCGGGGACGAGGTGGTGGAGGGCGTGACCCATGTGGGGTACCTCCACCGGGGATTTGAAAAGCTGATGGAACGCCGCCGCTACATTCAATGCTTCCCCATTGTCTGCCGCATCTGCGTGCCGGAGCCGGATTTCAATGAGTATTGCTTTGCCGCCGCGGTGGAGGAACTTGCGGGAGTGGAAATTCCCGAAGCCGCTGTATGGCTGCGTACCCTGGTGCTGGAAATGGCGCGGCTGACCAGCTATCTCATGTGGCTGGGCGGTCAGGCAGGCGCGTTCGGCATGGGCGTGATCGGTCAGTGGTTGACCTATCACCGGGACCTGGTTCTTGATCGGTTCGAGGAGTTGTCCGGCGGACGGATCTACCACATGTATATTCTTCCGGGAGGGGTGCGTAATCTGCTTCCCGCCGGATTCAAGGAGCGGATGGAGTCGGTCCTTCAGGGGGTTGAAACGGTCATGCGGGATGTGGATCGCGCACTTTTTTCAAACTCCGTTTTCCGCAAAAGGGCTGAAGGTGTCGGCGTTATTGACCCGGAGTGGGTGGATTCCTATGGGATCACGGGTCCCAACGCGCGATCCACGGGGGTGCTGCGGGATGTCCGCCGGGATGCCCCCTACCTCAAGTATGGCGAGCTGGAATTCGAGCCCGTGGGGGCCGGGTATTCCGATATATTTACCCGCGCCGATCTGCGGCGTCGGGACATGCTGGTTTCGGTGAAACTGATCCGGCAGATCCTGTCCCGGATTCCCGCAAGCGGGTCGTTCATGGCGCAGGTTCCCAACGTGCTTCACTGGAAGGTTCCGGCCGGTCAGACCTATGTGAACTCCGAATGTACCCGGGGAGAGTATGGATATTACCTGGTGAGTGACGGCAGCGAGTTTCCCCGTCGTGTCAATGTCCGGGGACCCAGTTACACCCATGCCATCGCTTTGCTGGAGAAGATGCTGCCCGGAACCAATATCGCGGATGTGGCCGGACTGGCCGTGTCGCTGCATACATATCCTCCGGAAATCGAACGGTGATTCCGGACTGAGAGGCGAAAATGGCGTTTCGATTGAGCGAGATACTCAAACCGCTGACGGTTTGGAAGAACATTGTGCGCGAGCCCGTTACGGTCCGTCATCCCTTGACGGAACGGCCCGGCGCGCCGCGATATCGTGGTTTTCACCGCAATGATATGGAAACCTGTATCGGCTGTGGAACCTGTGAAGAGATCTGTCAGAACGCGGCCATTGACATGGTGGATGCCGGGGTGGAAACCCGGGAGGGAGACAGTGGCTTGCGTCCGCGCATCGATTACGGGCGCTGCTGCTGGTGCGCCCTGTGCGTGGATGTCTGCACCACGAGTTCCCTGACCATGTCGAATGAATATACATGGGTTTCACGGAACTCCGATGATTTCCGTTTCACTCCCGGAATCGATGCCAAATCCTGGGACGAATCGGCACTGGGGTATCGAAAATCCGAAGGCTATGAACTCTATGAACTGGATCGGGTGAAGATGCCGGAATCAGAGCCCGCGGAGCGGGTGGAATCGTTTCTTGAAATTGTCAAGGGATACTCCCGTGAAGAAGCCCTGCGTGAAGCGGACCGCTGCGTGGCCTGTGGGTTGTGCGTGGCCACATGTCCCGCTCACATGGGGATTCCCCATTATATTCAGGCGATTCGGAATCATGATCCGGAAGAAGGGTTGAGAATCATGTACGAAACCAACCCGCTGCCCGAGGTATGCGGACGGGTCTGTACCCATTTGTGCGAAAGCGTCTGCGCGCTGGGACATCGGGGCGAACCCATCTCCATCCGCTGGCTGAAACGCTTCATCGCGGATCAGGTCCCGGCGGATCGGTATTCCGAAGTGCTTGGAGATCCTCCCGCGAATAACGGGCGCAGGGTCGCGGTGGTGGGAGCCGGTCCCGCCGGTCTGGCCGCGGCGCATTACCTGGCACTCATGGGATACGGGGTGGTGATTCTTGAATCCCGCCCGCGGGCGGGGGGAATGATGCGCTATGGCATTCCCGAATACCGACTCCCCTACGATGACCTGGACAAGGATATCCATCGGATTATCTCTCTCGGAGTGGAAATCCGCACCAACTGCCGGGTGGGGACGGATCTCTCTCTTGAGGATCTGTACCGGGAATACGATGCCGTGTTTATATCCACGGGCCTGCATCTGGGTCGATCCACCCGCGCGCCGGGAAGCGATCATCCCCATGTGTACCAGGCCATCGACCTGCTGCGTGATTTCACAGCGGGAGAGGAGATCCCGGTGCATGAATCGATCATCGTGATCGGAGGCGGCAATGTGGCCATGGATATCAGCCGCACACTGGCGCGGCTGCAGAAGGCCCGATTCGGTACGGTGAGACTGGTGACCACCTGCCTGGAAACCGAGGAGATCATGCCGGCGGATATTGAAGAGATCACGGAATCCCGTGAAGAGGGCATCTCCATCATGCCGGGGTGGGGGCCCCATGCCGTGGAAATGGATGGTGAAAAGATCCGGGGACTAAGTGTGGTTCAATGTCTATCCGTTTTTGATGAGTCCGGTCGTTTCAATCCCCGTCTGGATCCGGACAATGCCCAGTTTTTCCCGGGGACCATGGTGGTGGAAGCCATTGGCCAGGGAATGGATCTCTCCTATATTCCGGATTCGTTGAATGAAAAACTGGAGAGGGATGATCGGGGCCGCATTAAGGTGGATGAATGGATGAGGACATCACTGCCGAAATTGTTCGCCGGCGGAGATATGATCCAGGGCCCGGATGTCATCACCGCGGTGGCCAATGGCGCCCGGGCGGCGAAGGGCATTGATAGCGCCCTGAATTCAAGGGGAAAGTGAGGGAGAAGATGAATCAGGTAACGGTTAGAGAGATTATCGAGTACGCGCGTGGAATCGAAGCGGAGAGCCATGCCTTTTACCGGGCCGCCGCGGACGTACTGAAGGATCCGGAGGCACTGGAAGCCGCCGGGGAACTGGCCGCTGAGGAGGAGAAGCACTTCCAGCGCCTGAGTCGACTGCTGGAGAGTGAGGGTGGGCTGGCCGATACCCTGGATCAGCGGACCCGGGAGGACGTGGACCTCTCCTCGAGAGTGGTCCCTACGATGAATATCACACCTGAATCCACTCCGGGTGAGATCCTCCGGGTGGCATTGCAGCGCGAGGAGCGCACCCGGGACCAGTACCGGACCTTTATTTCCATGACCGGTTCGGACCCGAAGGTCATCGATTTATTCAGCGAACTTGTGGAACAGGAAGAGGGACACGCGCG
>CAYVBC010000085.1:0-7283 GCA_964449545.1 uncultured Clostridia bacterium
GAATCCCCGCCGGTTGCATGTGTGTCCCATTCACCGTAAAATATAAAATGCTCCATATAAGAAGAATTCCCCTGATCTGCCTGTCCCTTATATTACTGGGAGCCTGCACCGCCGGCATGGAGAGTCACCGGATCACACTGAATTATTTTGAATACAACCGGGGGAAATCCTTCCCGCTCCAATCGGATATCGAAATGGAATGGGGGGGGAACTCTCTTCATTTCAACAATGTCCGGTTTGAGGATGATTCCTTTTTCCCGGATGATTCCATCATCCCAAACGCTTTTCTGCGTCCCTTATTCGGCCTTCGGTTTTCAGACGCGTTAAAAGCGTTCACCGAGCCTTATTACGGATACCGCTTCATACACTTTTTCCCTTCGAATCCGAGACTTGGCATTGGAATCGAATTTACCCACCATAAGCTATTCCTGAATCAACCCCAACAGCAGGTAAGGGTTTCAGGCGATTACAGGGGCGCACCCATTGATCATACCCTCCCTGTAGGAGATCTGATCAATTACCTGAGTATTTCTCACGGTGTGAACCACCTGAATATTCTCATGACCTATCGCTGGCTTCTGTCACCGACGCCGGCCATCCCGGAGGGAAGGCTGCAACCCTATATCTCCGTGGGTGCCGGACCGGCCATTCCCCATCTTGAGCTGAAGCTGGCGGAGGATGCCCCGGAATGGAGTGAGTACTCCTTTCAGGCCGGGCCGGGAAACTTCAATTTTGGAGTTGGACTGGGGATCCGTTTCAAATTTCGACCGCACCTGGGGGGATATTTTGAATACAAATATTCCTACTCTCATCTGCACGACCTGAATTTCCACGAAGGAGAAGGCTCTTTGAAGATGTCTTTCCCCACTCATCACCTGATGTGGGGAATCTCTATCATTTTTTAATCTGATTTCTGGAGACAAATATGCGAGATCTCAGTATCAAGAGAAAATCGGGCATCCATATTCTCATGGCAGTGATTTTATGGGCCGCGCCCTTCCTGGTTTCCGGACTGGAAACGCTGGAACTGACTCACAACACAAAGATAGACATCGGGATTGACTTCCGCACCTATGGGATTAACGATCAACGGATCTACTGGAGTGGGGTGGAGTTTTCCTTTGGCGCGGAGGCGGCATTTCGTTTTTCCCTTGAAAAAAAGAACAGATGGAGCACCGTGACGCTGGAAACCGAATTCCTGTTGAATCAACCCTTTGGAGACAATATTCTCCTGGATGAATTCCGGGATGACTACAAGGCCAATTTCACCATAGAAAAGGTCGAAATGTCCCGGATGAGCCTCCGCTTCGATATCGGAGATTTTTCCATTACAATGGGAAAAACACTCACCCCTTTTGGACGCACATCCTTTATCAGCCATTCCAACAATTTTGGATTCGGTGCTCCGTTTATTCGATCTGAGTCGATTATCTGGAGAGAAACCGGAATATTTCTCCATTGGGAGAACCGATTCGCCAGTGTGGATGTGGCGGCTGTCAACGGAGAGGAGGACCGGGATACCAATTCCGGCAAGGCGGGAATCTTTCGTGTGGGATTACATGGCAGGAACTGGAGAATCGGCGCCTCTCACAAGATTCATGATGGCACCGGGTCCGAGTGGCAGAAACAGTTCAAGGGCCATTCCGGTGTGGATATGATGATTTCTCTGGGCAGACTGTGTCTGTCTGGAGAATGGATCACCGATAAATACGGGTTTCATCGTCCCTTCGATCCCAGTGATATATTCTGGCCCCGTAGCCTGTATTACCGGGATATATTCTACAGATACAAAACCCCCGTCACCGGTAAGGGCTGGTATCTTGATCTCGGGTACAGGCGTAAAACCTGGATGGTCAACGTGAATTACGGAGAATATCATCCGCAGGAAATCGGTAATATTTTTCATGATTTGCCGATAAAAAGGGCCATTCTCCGGATGGAATACCGGTTTCTACCTGAGGCATGCTTCTATTTCACGGGATTGCTGGAAAATGACCGGGAAAAAGAGGCCTGGAGTCTGGGAGCAAAGCCCTTTGCCCTATTGCTGGGATGTGAATACCGCCTTTAGAGCACGGATCTCCCTGTGAGGCCTTCGGATCCATGGGGAAATTACGGATTCATGATTTTTCGGAACAATCCCGGCGGAGGTGATCACCCGCTGAACAGACGGACTCCGAACTGAGTCAGGATGGAGAAAACCGCGCTCCAGAGGATCGATCCCACGGATAGCCATATCATCAGATGACGTACCCGAGCCCCCAGCAGCATGCCAAACGCCGCGCCCAGGGGAGATCCCACCAGGAGGGGGGCGAAAATCCCCCAGCCCATCACTCCCCAACGTTTCCAGATGCGGAAAATCAGTTT
Organism: uncultured Clostridia bacterium; assembly: GCA_964449545.1. Classification (GTDB taxonomy): domain Bacteria; phylum Acidobacteriota; class Aminicenantia; order UBA2199; family UBA2199; genus UBA876. The sequence goes on from CAYVBC010000085.1 coordinate 2,365, forward strand.
GTCGGGTTTCTCCTCAGGAGGCGGATAACGGTTTCTGATCCAGCGACGCACCTTTTCCCCCAGGATCAGAATGACCGCCGCCCCCGAAACCGCGCCGGCCGACGCAACCAGGAAAACCAGGAGAGGATTGAACTTGAACACCATGCCCGCTGGAGCCGCGGCCCATAATTCCGCAACTCCCAGAGCAAATACAATCAACCATTCCATGGGTTTTTCAGCTCATCGGGAATTGGAAACCAATTTCCTGAATATCATGGCGCTGGCGGATTGATAGACCGTGTCCGGATCTCCCGAACCATCAACGATATGGATATGTTTTCCCCTGAGGCTTAGATAGTTGTCACGAACCTTCTGGAGAAAACGGCGGGTTTCAAAAAGGGGAGATGCGTTTTCACGCCCGATTCGGATTCGCTCCAGGGCCGTTTCCACATCTACATCCACAATGAGAACCATATCCGCTTCCGGGGCGAAACATCGGTTCGCCTTCAGAATTTCTTCCATATCCAGGCCTCTGGCACCCTGGTAACAGGCAGTGGAATAGAAATAGCGGTCCATGATGACCATGTGACCGGATTCGAGAGCGGGGAGGATGTGGCATGAGACATTATAACGGCGATCCTCAATGAACAATCGAAGCTCTTCTTCCGGGGGAATGCTGGCCCTTGAGTTTGCGAGTCGTCGGATCTCCCGACCCCATTGAGAATCCCCGGGCTCCCGAAGCCATGTGACCTGGAATCGCTCCCGCATTTCAGCAGCCAGTCGTCGGGATATGGTGGTTTTACCCGAACCATCGATTCCCTCGAAAACAATCAGTTTAGCAGACATGAAGAGATCATATTATGCGATCATTGATGGTTCGTCAATGCTCCGATTCAATGGGATAACTCCTTTTCCAGAAGATTATTCAGAATCGTTTCCGCCTGGATCAATGGTTCCAGGTCATCCGCCACTCCCGTCAGCCGCATTCGTTCCTGTCGGAGAAAGCGAAACGCGGTCAGCATAACACGCTCCGGGTTCCTCTCTTTGAGAGTTTCAAGAAACGAGTCTCCCATTTCAGTTGCGGGAGTGAGAAGCATCCGGTTCAGCATTTCCCATGGAGATTCCACTCGATCCACCAGAACATATTCCAGGCAGGCGTGTCGGGAATGAAAACGGTGTTTAAAACGAATCTGTCCGGAACGTCCGGTTCGATACAGAAGACGATACAGGGCTGTGGATGGATAGGGCACCAGAAAAGGCGAATGGGGAAGTATCTGAAACAGGGAGTAGGTTCTCCACCAGCGGCAGATTCGCTGAATTTCCCTGGACAACTCCGGCCATCCTGAAGCATAATCACTGATAATCCAGTAGTGGTAGTTATGGATTCCATGTGTCTGAAAGGCATGCAGAAGGCGATCCATTTTTTCTTCATCCGGAACAAATTTTCCCAGTCGTTTTCCCCTTGAAACTGAGAATGTGTCCGTCCCCAGCCAGACCAGAGGGGCATCCACAAAAAGTTCCCTGTCTGACAGGAGAACCAGTATCTTCTCGTCAATATCATCCCCGGCGAATAGTGAAGAGATGGAGGTCTGGATGCCCCATAGGCGGAATCCCGCTTCTTTGACGTGAGTGAAAACCCGGGATGCGTAGTTTACGTCCTGGAGGATGTCATCGTCATTGATATTGATGACCCGGGGCAGGCTTGGAACGAATGTGTTGTTCATGGCTTCGTTGATCCGGGTCAGCATCTGTTTCAGAGAGATCAGGGAGAACTTGCGGCTCACGCGACCCTGAACCCGTGAGCAGAACACGCAGCTTCGCCCGCAGCCACGGGAGACGTTCAACTCCAATCCCTGTTGCCATTGGGAAGGACGGACGAAGGAAAAATCAAAATCATCCACTGTCAACGGGTCCGGACGATTGACTTGCTCGAAGGAGGAGGCGATCAGCCCATTACCATCAATCACAAGCAGCCCGGAAAAAGAAGAGACAGAGGAGGGCTCAGGGGCCTTCAGCGCCTTCAGGATGGACGGGAACACATATTCCCCTTCACCCCGAACCCAGATGCGTCCCATCGGAAGGTGGGTGACAGCTGCAAGGGGATTCAGGGTCACCATGGGGCCTCCAACCGCGATCCATTGCGGAAGCTGTTCAGCGATGCTTTTCAGCCAGCTGTTGATTTCCGGAAGGAGATCTTCGAACAGGGTAAGGCCCATCAGATTCATGTCGGGCAGCTTCTCCGCCACAGTCGATGAATCGGAAAGGCGGGGATGAATCACCTGGACCGAATACCCCTGCCGGGACAGGGCTGAACCCAGAAAAAGGCTTGAAGCCGTCATGGGAATCGATTCCCATCTTGAATCTCCCTGGAGAGCTGGAACCACCATGCAGATGCGATTTCCCGAGAAAGCGGGATGGTCGGGAAACTCCGGGCAATACGGCTTTTCCTTCCGGTACAGGTCGTGGAGATCCGGGCGGTTCAGAGTGATCCGGAGTGTGTCGTCATGGATACGGAATTCAGACCGACCGGCGTCAGGATCGATCCGTACACGAGTACACGTGATATCTCCATGGTTTTCCTGTTTCCATGCATGCAGGGAAAGCCATAAATGAAGGAGATCCTCTCTGGGAAGACGCAGCGACCCGGAGTGAATCTCCCAGTATCCATCCGGGATCGGGCAGGATCTGATTTCAGGGTAGCGTTCTCTTTTCATGGATGGCTCCAGCCTGTCGGGACCTATTGATTCTAAACCAGCTCCGCATTTCAGGCAAGGACAGTGGCAGGGATTTCCACAATTTCTGTTGAAAATCCCTGCTTCGATTGGAGATAATCTTGAAGGCACAACACTCTCTTTAAATTGCACACCATAGTAGGCAAAAACATGTTCAAATCCTTGACTAATTGTAAGCTATACGAGAATATGCATGTATTCATGGAATCCGGAGTGGATGATGTCTTCTGAACTGAAAATACAGGATTCGAAAAAACGCCGACGTAAAAGAGTATTGATCGTAGATGATGAGGAGATCAATCGGCAGTTGTTTGAAGCCATGCTGGCCTCTTTCGGTCACGAAACGGAGCTGGCTGCGGATGGAAGGGAAGCCGTCTCAAAGGCAGGCCCCCACATTGACTTGATTCTGATGGATGTGATCATGCCGGGAATGAACGGATATGAAGCGGTTCGTTCGATTCGGGCCAATCCAGACACGAGACACATCCCCGTGATTATGATCACTGCGTTGTCGGAAAAATCGGATCGACTCCGGGCCGTGGAAGCCGGAGCCAATGATTTCATCAGCAAGCCCATCGAAAAACTTGAACTCCGGGTTCGCAGCACCTCTCTTTTGAAAATGAAGGAAGCCCAGGATTCCATCAAGAATTACAATGCAAGGTTGGAAGATGAAGTGGTGCGTAGAACGACGGATTTGCGTCTTGCGCTGGAACGGATTTCCCGTGCCAATCTGGATACCATTCAACGGTTGGTGCTGGCATCTCAGCGTAAGGATGATGACACGGGGTCTCATATCGTCCGCATGAGCAACTATGTGGCCATACTGGCCGGGGAGAACGGGCTTTCTTCCAATCAGGTGCACACGCTCAAAGTGGCCAGCACCATGCATGATATCGGAAAAATCGGCATTCCTGATTCCATCCTGTTGAAGCCCGGAAAACTGAATCCCGATGAATGGAAAGTCATGAAGAGCCATACCACCATGGGTTCGGAGATCCTGAAGGGATCCTCCTCCGAATATCTTCAGATTGGTGAGGTCATTGCTGCGACCCATCATGAACAATGGGACGGAGGCGGGTATCCGCTGGGATTAAAAAGAGATGAAATCCCCATTGAGGGCCGGATCACGGCCCTTGCGGACGTATTTGACGCTTTGACCAGCGCTCGTACATATCGCAGGGCATTGAACAATGAAAAAGCTCTGGAGATGATCCGGAAGTGGAAGGGGAACCATTTTGATCCGAAACAGGTGGATGTTTTTTTTAAAAAGCTTCCGGAAATAATGAAGATTCAGGAGGAGTTTTCAGAGGAACACACTCCGGTCAGCGGGCCCTTTCCGGACCCGCCGACCGGATAAAGGCCCATGCTTAATAGGTAACCTTCCGGGGAAGGCTTTTAGCCTGGGAAACCCATTCCGTGACCTGGGATGATGCGGGAAGCTGGCGCACCAGTTTCTTGGCCTGATTTACTTCGGACATTTTCAGGTGAAGGTTGTCGGGATTGCGCTGGGCCAGTTCGGGTACCGTGTCCACACCAGCGGCTTCGAGCAGATCCGAATACTCTTCCCCGATTCCCTTGATGCGGAAGAGATCGGCCATATTCACCCAGCGAAGAATCATCTTGCCACTGATGCCGGTCTGCGTTTCAAGTTTCTTCCTGTCTGCAGGTTTGGCACCATTTTCAAGCAGTTGATCCATACTCGTGATTCCAATGTCATTGAGTTTTGATTGGTAGACATCTCCGATGCCTTCAATTTTTTTAATGTTGATCATCTGGCTCCTCCTATGGATCCACTATGCCATGGGGGAGAGAATAAATCAATCTTCCAGCACCATTGACGAAATTAAGGTTTTGCGTTAATATGAATATCAAGTTACCTCTGGGAACACGTAATCAGGAGGTATACAATGGAAACATATGTAGCGGTTATGAAAATGACCGACCATGGAATGGATGAGATTCATCTAATTCCCGTATTTGCGGCTGAATTTGGCAAAAATATTGAAAAATTCGGCGGAAAGTTTTTGGGATTCTGGAAGACAATGGGCGAGATTGACTATGTTACCGTTTTTTCCGCTCCCGATGACAACAAGGCTCTCAGTTGTATCATGGCTCTTGGAAAAACAGGGTATTTTGAAACAACTACTTTGAAAGCCTACAGCATGGATGAAATGGCTGCATCCCTGAAGGGATACGCAGAGAATTTTT
>CAYVBC010000086.1:0-7184 GCA_964449545.1 uncultured Clostridia bacterium
CGCTGTGTGCCGAAGACCTTGTTGAGCATGGCTTTGGCTGCCCGGCCCTTGCCCATGGTGAAGATGTGCAGTCCCGGCGCCCCGGCGTCCAGAAGTTCTTTGGCCAGGTTCGCCATGTAGTCCGTTCCAGCTTCAAAGGCTTTGCGTGGTGTGGGTGCTTCGGCGATGGCGTTCATTAGCGGATCCGGCAGGCTGACGAAAAAAGTGCGCGGGAGCCGCTCCAGTTGGCGCATCCCGGTAACCGGCTTCAGGCCGGGAATGATGGGAACGGTGATTCCAGCTTCCCGGGCGCGTCGCACATAGTCATGGTACATCTCCGCTTCGAAAAACATCTGCGTGATCACGTAGTCCGCCCCATTGTCCACCTTTTCCTTCAGTCGACGTATGTCGATTTCCATATTGGCGGCTTCCACGTGCTTTTCCGGATATCCCGCCACGCCGATGGAGAAACTGGTGGGGAAAGAATCTTCCAGCTCGTCTACGTAATCGCCCTGGTTCATGTGGTGGATCTGTGCCACCAGGTCCGCCGCATACGCGTGGCCATCCTTTTTGGCGCGGTACTCGCTCTGACCTGGAGGCGGGTCGCCTCGAAGGGCCAGAATATTGCGGATTCCGAGGTAGTGAAGGTCGATGAGGGCATCCTCAGTTTCCCAGCGGTCAAAGCCACCACAGATGAGGTGGGCCACGGGTTCCACGTGGAAGCGGTTCTTTATGGCCGCGCAGATCCCGACGGTTCCGGGCTTTTTTCGCCGTGGACGGCGGATGATGGTGCCGTGTTTCTCTTCATAGTCCTGGTAAGCCTGATGGTAGGTCACGTTGATAAATTCCGGTGACATGGGCATCAGACTCTCGATGTTATTGAAGAGTTCTTCAATATCCTGACCCCTGTCCGGAGGAGTGATTTCCAGGGACAGGAGGGGGCGGGAATCGTGTTTGAGGCGTTCGATGAATCGGGTCATGGCAAGTCTCCTATGGGGGGTGATGCAGGGGCCGATGGGGTCGGCAGCGGGAAAAAGCGGCGATGGATGGCCTTCAGACAGCGGTCGGCCTGGAGGTCCGGAATGACGAATCCCAGAGATTTGAGTGAGGTTCCCGGGGCGATGGCGTCGATGGTGATCTGTGCGGAAGCCAGGGCATCCATCAGGTTCGCCAGCCCTCTGGAGTTCCGTAACCCTCGTCCCACAACGGCCACCATGGCCCGGTCATGTTGGATATCCTGAATGTGGATATCCGTGTCTCCGGTTTCAGCCAGAGCACGACGTGCCCGGCGGGCGTCCCGGGCCGACAGTATCAGTGTCATCCGGTCCCGGGCGGAGATCAGTGAAGTGATTCTTTCAACGGGAAGGCGCAGGATCTCTCCCATTCTGGGCAGCACCCGGTGCAGGCTCCCCGGACGGATCCGCAGACTCAGAATTGAGGCGGCGCGCAGGCATGAAATGCCACATACCTCATCACCGGCCATTTCATCGGGCACGATCTCGGTGCCTCCGTTTTCCGGGGCATGGATGTTGCGGATGTGTACCCGGGTGCGCTTCTTCTGCAGCGGTTCCAGGGTCTGTGGGTGGAGGATGTGGGCGCCCAAGTGGGTAAGCTCTCCCACCTCATCCCATGAGATTCGATGCACGGTTCGGGCCTCCGAATCGGTCGAGGGGTCCGTTGTCATGATCCCGGCCACGGATTTCCAGATGATCAGTTCCTGCGCGTCCAGGGCGCAGGCCACGACCGCGGCACTGTAATCCGAAGCGTTACGTCCGAAAGTGGCCAGGGAGCCATCCGGCGCGCGTCCGAAAAATCCGGTGATCACGGGGATCACCCCGGCGCGGATTCCACTCAGCAGGTTTCTCCGCAATCGGGGACGGGTGGATCTGATGTCGATGCGGGCGGAAGTGCCGGCCCGATCCGCCATGATTCCGATGGCGGCTGAATCGCGGGCCTGAGCGGCACAGCCCATGGATGTGATTGCCGCGGCCACGATTTCCGCGCTGAAACGCTCCCCGTAACTCAGCACGCGTGCCTTGGATGAATCGGCGGCTTCACCGATGCATGAGATCCCGCGAAGTATCCGTTCCAGCTCGTCGAATCGTTTGCCTATCCTGGATGCGCAGGCGGCCGGGGGCGCGCCGTTGAATATCATGTTCAGATATCCGCTGTGTCGCGCGTGAAGGATCCGCAGGGTCTTTTCCGGTACGCGGCCTCGTGAAACCGCGGACGCAATGGCGGCCTTCAATGCGTCCGTGACACCATGAAGGGCGGACACCACTACCACGGTTCCGGGGGCTGCGGCCATGCGGGCCACCCGAAGGATATCTCCGGAATTCATCAGGCAACCGCCACCGAACTTCATGACTCGCATGGTTCACCTCCCCGGGGTGCGGACAGCAGGAGTTCGTTCATGGCCAGTTCGGCATTCAATACGGAGTTACCCGCGGCTCCCCGTTCCAGGTTGTGTACAAGGGCGGAAAACTGGACCCGACCCGATTCGCCACGCAGGCGCCCCACGGATACGGCCATGCCGAGCCGGGCACCGGTTCCCCCCGCATCCACATCCAATCGGGGCTGGGGACGGTCCTTCTCCGGGCGAAGGATCACCGGAACGATTGGGGCACTGGGGAGGTTCAGATCCTGGGGACGACCGCGGAATCCGGTCAGGGCATTGCGTGCCGTTTCCGGAGAAACCGGTTGATTGAATCCAGCCACAACATGCAACATATGGCCGTTGTTTACCGGAACCCGGCAACAGGATGTGGTGATGTCAATGTCGAAAGGAGAGATGGATCCGTTTTTCAGGGTACCCAGGATACGGCGGGTTTCATGGATGATTTTTTCCTCTTCACCCTCAATGTGGGGGAGGATATTGCCGTTCATGTCATGAGCGGAGGGTCCCCTTCTGCCGGCGCCGGACAAAGCCTGACAGGTGAACAGGTGGACGCTTTTCAGCCCCAGTGGAACAAGTGGGGCCAGGGTCAGGACCAGACCGGCGGTGACACAGTTGGCGTTGGTGATGATTGCGCCCTTGCCGCACTGGATCTGGAGGCGGGCCAGCTCAAGATGTTCGGCATTCACTTCAGGAACAAGGATGGGTACGTCCGGATCCATGCGGTGGCTGCCGGCATTAGAGAAGACCACCACACCGCGATCCCGAAGGCAGGCTTCCCTGGGTTTTGCAATGCCTGAGGGCAGGGCGGAAAATGCGATGCCGATCCGCCGACCGGGGAGGTCAACTTTTTCCAGTGGGAGGATCTCCATGTTTCTGATCCTTTCGGGAAGGAGGGTAGAACCGGAGACGCAGTCTTTCCATTTTTTTCCGGCGGATCGCGGTGAAGCAGCGAGCACTTTGATCCGGAACTGGGGGTGGTGGGCCAGACGGCGGACAAAGGACTGTCCCACAAGGCCCGTGCAGCCCAGTACCGCCACATCACGCGGGGACACGGGATGCCTCCTCGTTCTCACCGGCTAATGGACGTGAAGTGGTGGAAACCATGGGCGGGATGTCTCCCATGAACCCCATGTGATCTCCCATGATCGCGATCATGCAGTGAATTCCCTTCCATGGAGCCGCCTGCAGCGCGGCCGACAGGGAGCGGGTTCCCGGGCGACGCAGACGGTTGCCCAGGGCGGTGGCCACGCTGTCGGCCAGAACGGGGTCATCGGCAAGAACCACCGCGGCATCCGCATATCCGTAACTGAATGAGTGTCCCACCGTGCCTGATGATGTGCAGCAGGAAAAGATCCCTTCCCGGGGTTCCAGAAACAGACCCATTTCCGGGAGATCGTTTCTTCCGGTATGGATCCCCACTGTAACGGGGCGGTTGATTTTCAATGTAATGTCTCCGCCGTTTTCAAACACGACGTGATGGGCACCGGCCCGGACCAGAGCGCGTACCGTATACAGACCGATGGCACCGGCAACGCCGGCCATGGGGCCCGTCTCCGCCCGTTTGGCCGCGGCCGCGAGATGGCGGATGATTTTCGGGGCCCCCGAAAGAAAGGGAATCGGGCTGTAGGACGCGCCAAAGGCCGGGTGTCGCTGAAGGTAGGCGCGCAGAGAACGGTGGAGGTCATGAATGGTCGCTTTGGCCAGGTCCAGGAGGCCGGTGGGGCAGGTCAGTCGGCCAACCGTCTGGTGGATGTGAATGGCATGGGTGGTCATCATTCACCTCCACCGTTTGGATGGATGGCGCTCACCGGGCAGAATTCCCTGCATTTTCCACAGCTCGTGCAGAGTCGGGGAGTGGCTCTCACTTCATCGTTCTCATTGCGGGAGAATACCCCGGCCGGGCAGTGCGCCACACACTGGCCGCAGTGAATGCAGCGCTTGATATCAAAAAATTCATAGACGGATTGGCTTTTTACGGAGGAGGCCGGTGTCTGTTGGGCCAGGTCCCGTGACCGTCCCGAATGGGGAAGGGGAGAAACCGGCAGTGAAAGGGTGAAGTTTCCGGAGCGAATTCGTGTCTTGAGGGATTCGGCGACTCTCCGGGATAAAAGTGGGCTGGAGAGCGGAAAACTGGGAACATGGCGGTCTCCGATGTCAATGGATCCGGATTTCAGGTTCGCGTATGTCACCCGTCTGATGGCCGGGTGACCGGGCTGGAAGAAATCAAGAATATCCGTTTCCAACTCTTTGTCTGAAATTCCCGCCGCCAGCGCGGCTTCTTCATCCAGGATGGGGATGGGAATGCCGATTCCAATGAACAGGGTACATCCGTACCCGGTAAAGGAGGCTGCCCGAATAAACTCGGGTTTCATGTGGAAGAGGTCTCCCTGAACGGAGAGGGTGGCCATTTTATTTTCGGGGTCATGCTGGGTGCCGGGGCCTGTCACCATTCCCTCGCCTCCTCCCAGAAAAATCCGCGTGCCGGCGCCGATAAAGCGATAGTCCGGGTCGTTGGACAGAGGAGACAATTCTCCGGCTCCGCTCCAGTTGATGTTTTTTCCATGGGGGCGGAGGGTCCCCATGTAGGTATGCATGGTTTCAGACCCGGTATTGGTGGCCGCATTGTAGCGCTGGTATGCGTTTCGCGGATTGAGCATGAGGGCGTGATTCAGATCGGAAAGACGCAGTGTGGTGTGTACGCGCCGGCCGGGGTAACAGTCGGTTCCCGCTGATTCCGCGTGCAGGCGGATGGACCGTCCCTGAACCAGTGCCTCAATCACATGCGCTCCTCCGTAGCCATTCCCCAGGTCCTTGGAAGGCTGAGTCGCGCCGAGGTAGGCATCCACGGCAGCCAACCCGGCGTGGGCATATACCCCGTTGAGGGACACGGTGGACATGCGGATGGGCGGGTTGGCATGGCCGAAATTCATCATCACTCCGGATGAACACATGGGGCCGAATGTTCCGGTTGTCACCACGTCCACGGCACGGGCGGCAGCGGCCACGCCTTCTTCGCGAACCAGGCGAGTCATTTCATCCGCCCGGATCACGTGCGCGCGACCCCGGGCGATTCGATCGTTAATCTCATCTATGCTTCTGATCATGATAATATTCCTCCCGGATAAATGGATTTCAGGAGAACGTGTCTCCCTGGATTGGGGTGTTTTGGGAAGGCCCCGGAAGCGTGCCCTATTTAGAGGGCGCCGCGTCCGGGCTGCGCATTATCATGTCGACGTCGTGCAGGACGATCAAGCGCGATGTAATTATCATATCAACGGGACTATAGCGGAAAATTTTGTTTCTGTCAAGAGTAATTCTTGAAGGTGGGAACGGATCAATCAAGGGGGGCTTCCGCCAGTGCGTTGAAGAAGGATTCCAGGTCGTTGAATCGGCCGCATGCGTGGGTGTCCAGGGGCGTGGGCGTATCGTTCACGATGGCCAGTTTCCCACCGGCCTGGAGGGTGTAGAGGGGAATGGATGCGGCCGGCTGCACCACCAGGCTGCTGCCTAGAATCAGCATCAGGTCGGCCTTGGATGCCAGTGTGACGGCATGATCAATGGCCCCGGAAGGGAGAGCTTCTCCAAAGAACGTGATATCGGGTTTGATGATCCCACCGCAGCCTTCGCAACGTGGTGTCTCTCCATCGTGAACCCGGGACTGAATCTCCTCAAATGGCCAGGCGCGACCGCAGCCCAGGCAGTGGTGGACGGCAGGCGTTCCGTGCAGCTCGATAACGTTTTTGGATCCGGCCTTCTGGTGAAGGAGATCGATGTTCTGGGTAATGATTGCCCGCAGCCTCCCCGCGGTTTCGAGTCGCGCCAGTTCGCGGTGAATGAGGTTGGGTTCCTTTTCGTCCAGGTCGTAGATGAAATGACGGGCATGGTGGTAGTAATACGCCGGGTCCCTGAGAAAGTACTTCAGGTCAAAGATCCGGTCCGCGTCATATTCGCGGTACAGGCCGTTTCGCCCACGGAAATCCCGGATTCCCGACAAGGTGGAAATGCCGGCACCCGTAAACGCCACCATGCGTCGGCTGTCCCGGATCTGTTTCAGTATCGTTTCCAGGGATTGGCCCGGTGTCACGTGATCTCCTTCCCTTTTCCCGGGCCCGCAAATGGGGGCGGACCCGGGAAACAGGATTTATGCCAGTGCCCTGGTGTACTTTTTTATGATGTCCGCGTAGATGGGGAATGCGGATGTGAGTACGCGGACCCTTTTACGGATTTCGAGAAGTTGATCTTCGTCTTTCGTGTGTTTGAGGGCATCCACGATGAGCTCCGCGATGGTGGCCATCTCGGGTTCCTTCATCCCACGGGTGGTGACGGAGGGTGTTCCAATCCGGATTCCGGAACTGACCATGGGCGGGTTGGCGTCAAAGGGAATGGTATTCTTGTTCACCGTGATTCCGGCAATGTCCAGCGCGGTCTCCGCGTCCTTACCCGTGATGCCCAGAGGGGTGACATCCGTGAGTAGAAGGTGGTTGTCCGTGCCTCCGGATACGATGCGCAGTCCCTTTTCCTGCAGGGCGGATGCCAGCACGGATGCGTTGCGGATCGTCTGCTGTTGGTAGGTTTTGAACTCAGCACTCATGGCCAGTTTGAAACAGACCGCTTTGGCCGCGATCACATGTTCCAGGGGACCGCCTTGAATGCCGGGAAAAACCACACGTTTGAGTTCCTTACGGTATTTCTTTTTAGACAGAATCAATCCCCCACGGGGTCCGCGGAGGGTTTTGTGGGTGGTAGAGGTTACAAAGTCCGCATGGGGAACCGGAGAAGGGTGAGTGCCCGTGGCCACGAGCCCGGC
>CAYVBC010000087.1:0-7064 GCA_964449545.1 uncultured Clostridia bacterium
ACATCGTACGCGGGAACCATGACAAGGTGGTGGCGGACCTGGAATCTTCCTCTCTTTTCAATCCCGTGGCGGCTTTTTCCGCCGAGTGGAGCAAAATTCAGGTCAACGAAAGCAACCAGGCGTTTCTGAAAAAACTGCCCAAGGGACCGCTGGTGATCGAACGATTCATCACCCTGTGCCACGGATCCACTTTCGATGAGGACTATTACGTTTTCTCGAATTTCGAAGCTGCGGAATCATTCAAGTTCATGGAAACGGCGATCGGGTTCTTCGGACACACCCATTTTCCCATCATGTACCTGATGCGCAACGAAAGGATCCAGTCCGTCCCTCTGAAGGACAATTGCCGGATCCGCCTGGACCCCAACACCCGCTACCTGATCAATCCCGGATCCATCGGCCAGCCCCGGGACAAGAATCCGGATCCGAGTTTTGTCCTTTTTGATGCCCGAAAACGGGAGATTGAATTCACGCGTTTCAAATATGATTTTCACGGCACTCAGAAAAAAATTCGTGGGGCCGGATTGCCCGAAATACTGGCCAGCCGAATCGAATCCGGGATATAATGAGTAGAGAGGAAAGAAAAACATCGAGATTCGGAACTCACGAGGAGGGGACGCATGTCCACTGAAAATATTTCTAAACTAATCGAAACCATTCTGACGGAAAAGAGGGGCCTGCTGGTCGCCAAGGTCCACGAGATGCAGGAAAGCATCATGCGGGAACTGGAAGCCGTTAAAGATATAAAGAATTTCGATTCTTTCAGTATCCCGAAAGACCTGGTCCCCGAGACACCGTCACCGGAAGAATCGGTTCAAAAGATTCACAAGAACGTGATGGATATCGCGGCATCCGCCAACCAGTTGAACCTCATCTCCAACCTCCTCAATGCCATCAACGAATTCTCCAGCCGTTCTTCCCTTTTTCTGCTGCGAGACGACAAACTCGTGGGCTGGAAGGGAAAGGGGTTCGATGCCCATGGCAGCAGCATCAGTGACAAAGAGATCAAAACCGTATTTTTCTCTCTCTCCGCGGACACCATTTTCAAAAAAGTCCTCCAGAGCAAAAAAGCCTATTCCGGTGCCCCTGCCCCAAAGGCAGACGATCACTTGATCTTCAGCCGTTTCGGCGGCCCGGCGCCTGAAGAGATATTCGTCCTCCCATTCTTTGTCAAAGGCAAACCCCAGGCCATCATTTACGCGGACTCCATCAACGGGGAGCCCATCGGGCACCAGGAGATCGAAATCTTTGCAAAAACCGGCGAAATGAGCCTGGACCTGCTTCCCCTGCGTCAGAAGATTCTGGCCCGGGTAAAAACCCAGGAATTCATTGGTGAACCGGAACCCGACACCGCAGCGGATTTCCTCCCTCCACAGGAAAAGCCCAAGTCACCCTCCCTGCGAACCCATGACCCGGAACGAAAGGCCCGTGTGATCCTCAACGATATCATTCTCTACAACCAGCAGGCTGTTGAAGACGGGATTAACAGTGGAAATCTATATGGAGCCATCAGGGACACCATTGACCAGGCCCGGGACGAATACAAGCGAAAGCATGACGATCCCGCGATCTTTGAGAAACAATTGATCAAAATCCTGGCCAAGGGAAACAGGGATGTTCTCAAAGAATACCCGTTTGAAGCGATTTAAACACGGCAGTTTTGCCCGAATCATTCTTGAAGCGGAATTACTCCTCATCCTTTCCCTTTTCGCTTCCTGGCTGACCTGCACCTTCCTTTCTCCGAACCTTCCGCCGCCCACTGGTGGAAAATCCATCCACCGGGTCCGGAACTATCGCATTCTCACCGGGATAATCCGGCAACTGAATCGTATTGAAATCAGTTCCGGGCAGCCCGACCTGAAATATCTCGCCAATCATCTGGATCACTCCCTTCCAGAGGCTTCTTTCCTGGACTCGGTGATTCGACTGGATCGGGCTCGTGACCTTCCTGAGCGTGACATTCCAAAAGGAATTCCCGAACTTTTGCGGGGGGTTTCCGGTAGGGACCCCTACCTGTGGATTGACAAGAATCATCTAATTTATCGCTGGCTGGATGTCACAAAGCAGTATGACGAAATATCCCGACGTTTTCTCATCCACCCCCCGCAATCAACCCCTCTTCGCCTGAGGATATTCAAAGCCATGATCCGTACCGGGCGTAAGAAAGAAGCCCGTTTACTGCTCTCCGAGCTTTTCCCCCGTACCGCTCTGGGAAGGATCCAGACGGACATCCCCTCTGGAAAACGCCGAGCCGTCACCGATTCCCTCTCATTTGATGACTGGGACCGCCGTTTTACCCATCTCTCCCGAACCGGCAGGCTTTCACGGATCATCCGGGAAATCAGTGACTGTCCCCATCGGTCCCTGACTGAATACTTCCGGGGAGAAGTCCGCTACAAGCGTCGTCAGTACGAACGTTGCCGCGCGCATCTGGCTCGCACCACGGATCCCCGGATCCTTACACGAAAAACCGCGCTCCTGATCAAAATGGATCTCCGTCAGGCTCCGGAAAAGTCCGTCTGGGCACGGGTCAGCAGTCTTCAAAATGACCCGGAAGTCCACAGGACGCTGCTGTACGATATCGCGGGGCTGTATCTTGTGGGGAACCAGCTGAACAACGCTTTGCGGGCCTACTCTCTTCTGATTCGAAACACCACCCACCTGGACACCCGGCACTGGAAAGCGCTCTGGGTAAGCGGTTGGATTGAAATCAAGCTGGGCCGGATGAAATCCGCCCGGCGACTGTTCCGCCAGGGCTGTGACTCGCCGGAGCCGGGCTATCGCATGGCATGCTGTTTCTGGTATCAGCAACTGGGTGGTCGAAAAATCACATCCGTATCCCAGGCACCCTTTTCCTACTATTTTGTCTCCTCGAAAAAACACCATACCGCGGGAATTCGCCAGGGTCTCCAGGCCTTCGCCATGCGCTTGAGTCTTCCCGTATCCGGGGATACCCTCAGTGTGGTGAAACGGGTTCGTCTTCTTCTGGATGCCCGACTGATTTCCCATGCCCGCCGCTACCTCGCGTGGGGCGTGAAAAACCAGGTCAGAAACACCGCCGACCGCACACTCCTTTCCCTGATCTCCGCACTGCTGGAGCATCACTTCAAGAGGCATTATCAGGCCTTTGTCGCATACCGCAGGGGAATTCCCGACTATCACGCCATTCGACTGCCTCGATTCCTCAAGGGGATTCTGGTCCCGCTGGAACATCGTGAGATCATCACCCGCTTCAGCAGGGAACGCGGCCTTGACTCCGCGCTGGTGGCCGCCCTGATTCGCGAAGAGAGCATGTTCCGTGTGGACAGCCGCTCACACGCCAATGCCTATGGACTCATGCAGATGCTTCCCCGGACCTATGCCCATCTCAGCGGGCGCCGATATTCCCGCCAACTTCGCTGGGAATTAATCCGGCCGGAAGTCAATGTCCGCTGGGGTACCTTATACCTCCGACGTTTGCTGGACAAGTACTCCGGCAAAGTGCCCATGGCTCTGGCCGCCTACAACGCGGGCGACCACAGAGTTGACCGGTGGCTCAGGAATTTCGGTGATGTGTCCACCGCGCGATTCATCGAAATGATTCCCTTTTCTGAAACCAGAAACTACGTAAAAAATATTCTTCGCAATCGTTTTTACTACCGCTTTTATCATGATCTTCCCCAGCCTCCGGGAACCCGGGAGTCCATATGAGAATCGGGATCATGCTGATTGTAATGGTCCTGTGGGGCGTGATTTCACCGATGCCGGTGAGCGCGCAGTTTCAACACCTGACCATCAAGCAGGGTCTTTCCCAGAACACCGTCTACTCCATTGTCCAGGACAAGAGAGGCATCCTGTATTTCGGAACCCAGGATGGTCTGAATCTGTACAACGGGTATGGATTCCAGGTGATCCGTCACCACGCAGACAGCCACGCCCACCCCTCGGACAACAATATTCTCTGCATGGTCCGGGACCATAGCGGGATGATCTGGATCGGAACGGAAGGGGGCGGGCTCAACAGTTTCGATCCGGAAACAGGCATTTTTCTCCACTACAGACATGATCCGGAAAATCCGGGAAGCATGGGCGGAGATTTCGTCACCGCTCTGTGTGTGGATCCCATCGGCTCGCTCTGGGTGGGAACCCGTAACGGTGTGCTGAGTCGCCGTTCCCCTTCCGGAAGTTTTGAACAAGTCCCCTATCACGATGAGCGCGCTCCCCATGTGTCCATTCTCAGTATCGCCGCGGATAAAGACGGAAAAATCTGGCTGGGGACAAAACACGGCCTTTTCCGCCTGGACCCACTCTCGAAAACCAAGACCCTGTTTCAGCATACACACGGATCCTCCAGCCTGTCGGCAAACATCGTAAACTGCCTGATGATAGACCGCCGCAAACGCCTCTGGATCGGAACCTCCGGGGGATTGGACCGTTTCGATCCCGGAACGGAATCCTTCATCCACTTCCGTTGGCAACCGGATAGGTCGCGCTCCCTGAGCAACAAGCGGGTTCAGGCCCTGACTCAGTCCGGCGACGGATCCATCTGGATCGGAACCGGCGGGGACGGGCTGGTTCGCCTGGATCCGGAAACCGGGGATTGCGTCCGCTTCCCCGCCCGGCGCCATCGTTCCGACGGGCTCAACGACACGGACATCTACTCCCTGTGGGAGGATCACTCAGGGATTCTCTGGGTCGGGACATCCAACCACGGCATCAACAAGCTCACGCCCCGGACCCTCTCTTTTCACCTGATGCGCAATGATCCATTGAACCCTTCCTCCCTTCACAATGATATCGTATGGAGCATTATCGAGGATCGCAACAAAGACCTGTGGGTGGGCACGGAACTCGGTGTGGATCGATGGAACCCCCAACGGAATCAGTTGTCCCACTACCATCTCGGGGCTCCGCGCTCCCGTCGCCTTTCCGGCAACCTGGTCCGCACCCTGTGCGAGGACAGCGAAGGGCGGATCTGGATCGGGAGTGATGATGGGGGGGTGGACCGGATCGACACGAAGGGAATCATCCACAGGTTCCATCATCGCGCCCGGGACTCCGCCTCGCTGTCCAGCAACCGGATTCTCACCATTGTCCAGGACCGTTCCCAGCGGATCTGGATCGGAACCCGCGACGGCGGTCTGAACCTGTGGGTCCCGGGAAATGGATTCCGGGTATTCCGCCACGATCCGGAGGATCCGGCCAGCCTCTCCAACAACAGTGTGTACACAGTACTTGAGGATTCACGTGGAAGCCTGTGGGTCGGGACCCTCAGTGGTCTGAATCGCCTGCGCGGTGACGGGACCGGGTTTGACCATTTTCGCCATGACCCGGAAAATCCGTCCAGCATCCCCGACGATGGCGTTGGCATTGTATTCGAAGATTCCTCCGGAACCCTTTGGATCGGAACGGACAAGGGGTTGTGCAGCCTGAAACCAGGGGAGAGTACCTTTGTTCAGTATTCACTTGACATCCACGATAACAGCGGCATCGTCTACGCAATTGTGGAAGACCAGTTCGGAAAATTGTGGGTCAGCACCAACCACGGCCTGTTTAAATGCGATCCCTCTTCACGCAACTGCCTGCGTTTCGATGCCCTGGACGGACTGCAGAGCAATGAGTTCAATACCAGCGCCGCATTTCGCGGCAAAGATGGGGTGCTTTATTTCGGGGGCATTGATGGACTCACCTATTTTCATCCGGAGGAGATCACCACCAATCCGCATGTGCCCACCCTCGTTCTTACCGGGTTCCGGGTTTTCAACCGCCCGTTGCGCTTGCACCGCCCCTCCTGGGCGGTCCGCCGGATTCAACTCTCCCATGAACTGAACTTCTTTTCCCTGGAATTCGCGGCCCTGGATTTCACCTCCCCCACCCGGAACCGGTACCGGTATCGACTGACCGGATTCGATCACGGGTGGGTGGACGCGGGACATAGAAGAACCGCGCACTACACGAACGTGCCTCCGGGCAACTACCGGTTTCAGGTCCTGGGTTCAAACAACGACGGTGTCTGGAACCGGGTGGGCATGGCCGTCACCATCTCCATTACCCCACCCCTGTGGCTCAAACCGTGGTTTCAACTGCTCTGCGCCATTGCATTGCTGGGAATCATTTTCCTGTTCTTCCGGATGCGTGTCCGTCGGATCCGCGAACAGCGCAACACGCTGCAGCGCGAAGTGGAGGAAAGTACCCGCCAGCTGCGCGAAGCCAATAAAAAGCTGAAACGGCTGGCCCGGCAGGACGGTCTGACCGGTCTTCTCAATCAACGCCAGTTTCAGGAATTGTTGAGAAAGGAGACCCGTCGCAGCATGCGTACGGGCAATTCCCTTTCACTCATCATGATCGATGTCGACCATTTCAAACTGTACAACGATACATACGGCCATGAAGCGGGAAACAAATGCTTGAAGGAGATTGCCAAGGTATTGCGCCGGAGCTCCCGCCGCATGGCCGACGTGGCGGCCCGGTACGGCGGGGAGGAGTTTGCGGTCCTGTTGCCCACAACCGGGCAAAAAGGTGCCCGACTGGTGGCGGACGCAGTCCGCCACGAAGTGGAAGCCCTGGACATGGAACACCGCGCCTCACCGGTGTTACCGCGGGTTACTGTTTCCCTGGGCGTGGCCACAGCCCAACCGAAGAATGAGGAGGACGGCAACCTGCTGGTCCTGGATGCGGACAAGGCCCTGTACCGTGCGAAACGAGAGGGACGCAACCGCGTGAGAAAGGGAACGGGGTTTCATTCCCCGCCCGAATCTGATATATCATAACCTTGGCCGAAGCGTCCCATCGCTACGGTCGTTAAACCCAATCTAGGAGGATTGCATTGACAAAAGTGATATGGATTGTCTTATGTGCCACTGTTGTACTGTGGACCCTGGTGGCTGTTCCGGGGTGTTCCCCATCCCCCGAACCGCCGAAGGAAACGGAGAACCCCTTCCTTTCCGATTACAATACTCCCTTTGAAACCCCGGCTTTTGACCGCATCCGCGTGGAACACTTCGTTCCCGCCATCGAGGAAGGAATCCGGCGCCATCAGGCGGAAGTGGATGCCATCATCAACAACCCGGATGCCCCCACATTCG
>CAYVBC010000088.1:0-7051 GCA_964449545.1 uncultured Clostridia bacterium
AGTTCATCCAGGAAATCCACGGCTCGTCTCAAGTGGGGAATCACAATGGATCCGCCCACCACCAGGGCCACGGAGAACACCTCCATCAGGGCGTCCAGCGATACGCCCGCTTTCCTGCATTGAACCAGGTGGTAAGATATGCAGTCATCGCACCGCAGAACCATGGATGTGGCCAGTCCCAGCATCTCCTTGGTGCCCCGGTCCAACGTTCCATCACGATACACGCTCTCATCCAGGGCAAAAAAACGGCGGATACCGAGATTTCCGGTTTCCAGGATGCGCGTATTCATTTTCTGTCTGAATCTCGTAAAATCTTCATGTCGCGACATGCAACACCTCACCAATCTCATGGATTCTCATCCGAATTATACCGGAACCTCTTCAGAAAAGTTCAAGACGGAGGTTCTTGAGTCTGCGGACCTGGTCACGCAAGGCCGCGGCCGCGGTGAAGTCAAGGGCTTTCGCGCGTTCCCGCATTTTTTTTGTCACCCTTTCGATCTCCGCTTCCAGGTCTTCCACCTGCGTATACTCCCGGACCGGAAGCCGGCCGGCTCGCTCCACCCAGAAGGAATCATCATGGAAGGAACGCAGGGATTTGGATATGGATCGTGGGACCAGCCCATGATCGAGGTTGTACGCTTCCTGGAGCCGACGCCGCCGATCCGTTTCGCCCACAGCCCTTCGGATCGCCTCCGTGTCTTTCTGCATGTACAGGATTACACGCCCCTGTACATTGCGCGCCGCGCGTCCAAAAGTCTGAATCAAGGCTCGCTCGGAACGCAGAAAGCCCTCCCGGTCGGCGTCCAGTACCGCTACCAGGGATACCTCGGGAAGATCCAGCCCCTCCCGCAACAGGTTGATCCCCACCAGAACATCCACATCTCCGGCACGCAGTCGCTGCAGGATACGAATCCGGTCCAGGGGCTTGATCTCCGAGTGCATATAGGTGCAATGGATTCCGTTCCCCGCCAGGTAGTCCGTTAATTTCTCCGACATGCGTTTGGTCAGGGTGGTGACCAGGACGCGAAACCCTTTTTCAACCTCTTTCTCGATCTCTTTCATCAGGTCCCGGACCGGATATTCCACTCGCCGCTGTTCAATGATGGGATCCAGCAGTCCCGTGGGTCTGACCAGGAGCTCCGTGATTCCATTCTCCGCCGCTTCGATTTCAGCATGGGCCGGGGTTGCGGAAACGTACAGGACACGATCCAGTCCGGCTTCAATTTCGTCCCCACGCAGGGGCCGGTTCTCCAACGCGGAGGGGAGGCGGTACCCGAAGTCCACCAGCTTCTGCTTCCTGGACCGGTCTCCGGCATACATCCCCCGCAGTTGCGGCAGCGTGATGTGAGACTCGTCCATGATGGTGATAAAATCCTTTTTGAAAAAATCCAGCAGGGTAAAGGGAGATTCTCCGGGTTTCCGGCCTGCCAGGTACATGGAGTAATTCTCGATCCCCGGGCAGTGGCCGAACTGTTCCAGCTGTTCCATATCGAATCGCGTCCGTTCGGACAGGCGCTCCGCCAAATCGGGCCGCCCCTGGTCATGAAAAAAACCCACCCGCTGTTCCAACTCTTCCAGTACCTGTGTCACGGTTGCGCGGATCCGCTCCCCGTGATAGTGAAAATACGATATGGGAAAGATCTCAACCTTATCCAACGTCCTTTTTTCTTCTCCCGTAACCGCGTCGAATTCCTCAATCTGATCGATAGAGTCTCCGGAGAAGATGAATCGGATCGGTTCCTCCTCACTGGTGGGAAACACCTCCACCACGGGGCCCCGTACCCGCAGCTTCCCCGATTCGATCAGCTCCTCAGTGCGACGGTACCCCAGCTGCACCAGGTCATGGATCAGCCGTTCACGAGAAAGTCCGGTGCGCGCTTCATAGCGCATCCGCTGCTTATAGAAATCATCCGGAGACCCGATATTGTAGATGGCGGATACCGATGCCACCACCACCGAATAACGCGATTCCAGGATACTCCGAGCCGCGTCCATGCGCAGTCGCTCAAGATCTGAATTAATGGACACTTCCTTGGCGATGTACAGGTTTCTCTGGGGCACAAAGGCTTCCGGCTGGTAGTAATCATAATAACTGATAAAATATCCCACCCGGTTACGCGGAAAAAAAGCCCTGAATTCCTGGTACAATTGGGCGGCCAGGGTCTTGTTGGGGGAGAGGACAAGCGCGGGTTTTCCCAACTTCCGGATCACCTGGGCCATCACGAATGTCTTGCCCGCACCCGTCACCCCGAGCAACACGTGACGACGTTTCCCCCTGTCGAAGGCGGACACCACCCGATCCACGGTCAATTGCTGGGCCGGGGTAATGGAATACTCCGAAACCAGGTCAAACATTCGCTTCAGGAGGACCGAGCCTCCGCCATTGGGGAATCAGGTTCCCGGGTCGCTCCCCCGACAACGCACGTGTCACACTCTCCTCCACCATCTCCGCCATTCGGGTGCGGGCCGTGCGGGTCGCGCTCCCCGTATGGGGAGCGAGCACCACGTTATCCAACAGGAGTAGATCCGGGTGGACCCGAGGTTCCTCTTCGTACACATCCAGTCCGGCTCCGGCAATACGCTTCCCGGCCAACATCCGCGCCAGCAGCGCCTCGTTCACAAGAGGGCCCCGTGCCACATTGAGGAGTATGGCATCCGGTTTCATCAGGGAGAATTCGTCCGCGTCGATCAGGTGATGAAGATCCTTTGAATACGGGAGGTGAAGGCTGATCACATCCGACTCCCGGAGGAGTTCCGGGAAAGTTCTGAACACATACCCGAATTTTCTTTCCAGCTCCGGTTTCCGATTGCGAGAGTGGTACACCACCCGCATGCCGAAAGCGGAGGCCCTTCTCGATACCGCCTCCCCGATCCGCCCCATACCGATCACGCCGAGAACCGATCCGGACAACTCCCTCCCAAGCATCAGGTCTGACGCCCATCCGGAGAATTTTCCCGATCGCACAAACCGGTCTCCTTCTACGATCCTTCTGGACACGGCGAGCATCAGGGCCATGGTATGGTCGGCCGTGGCTTCGGTCAGCACGTCCGGTGTATGGGTCACCCATATTTTTCTCTCCAGTGCCGTTTCCACATCGATGTTGTTGTACCCCACCGCGTAATTGGCCACGATCTGCAGCGAAGGGCATCGATCCAGCACCTCGCGATGGATGGGGTCCGAGAGAAAAGAGATCAGTGCTCTGGTTCCGGGGTTTCGCTCCAGGGTCTCAATCAGGGAATACTTCCCCCCTTCCACCAAGATGAGATCCCAGTGTTTTTCCATGCGTTTTTGAACCTCAGACGGCAGATGACGGGTCAGAACCACAAGGGATTCAGACGGCATGGATTCCTCCTGTATTGAAATTGACCGCTTCCGATCAACCGGTTCCCGTCAGAATTTGCCATCCCCGAAGGAAAGCCCCGGACATGGCGTTCCGATCCGTAAAGGGAATGATACCCCGTTGGGTAACCCGGTCGCTGAGAACCATCAGGGCCGTGACGGGTTTCTTTATTCTGGCGCGCAGGGGAAACAATTCCATCTCCACGATCCCCGCTCCCCGGTGCCGCTGACGTTTCAGCCATTCCGGGGTCTCCCGTTGAATCATATCCACGCTGACCCCACGGACCGTTTCCACTCCCGGAAATGTCTCTCCTCCAAGCTCAAGATAGGGCCGCCGTGAAAAGGTGCGCAAGGGTCCACTGGACCAGACGCCCTTGACATGAACCAGTCCGGGGCATCGCTCCGGGCCGAGAGTTCCCGCGGTTCCCAGAAAGGAGATCTTTTCAACCCGGGCAAGATCCACGAATGCCAGCAGGGTCAAAAGATGCGGATACCCCATGAATCCGGATATCACGGTCATCCCCTCCCCATTCATCCATTCACTGCCCAATCTCCGCTGACACGAATCGCTTTGTTCGCGAACCTGCTTTCGCAGGTTGGGGTCAATAAATCGTGGGATCAGGAGCAGATGAGGCTGAACATACACGGATGACGGGCTGAAAAGTGGTTTGCGAGAAGACCCCGGTTGATTCATGAAGAGGAAAATAATGGGCGATAGAGGATTTGAACCTCTGACTTCTACCGTGTGAAGGTAGCACTCTAGCCGCTGAGTTAATCGCCCAAAAGCAAAATGATTATACCTGCCGATGATTCCGAAATCAACCCCTGGAGATAAAAATTTCCACTGGGACCTCGACGGATCGCTGACCCCTTTACCTTGACAGCCCCCGCGGCTTGCAATAAAATGGAACGATGTCGGTTCCGCTCATCTCCACCGCACTCCGCCGCGTCCTGACAGGCATCAGCCTGGCGGCCATTTCCATTCTGCTGCTCCTCCACTTCGTGGTCTCTCCCGTGCAGGTGGAGGGTTCCTCCATGCTGCCCACACTGGCCCCCACGCAGCGGCTCCTGATCAGCCCCCTGGTGGCAAAACTCGGATTGAACCGCTACGACATCGTTGTGATCCGACACCCCCGGCACCCCGGGCAATCCATGATCAAGCGGATCATTGGGCTTCCGGGAGAAAAGATTGAGATCACCGATTCGGGAATCCGCATCAATGGGGTCCGGTTGGCCGGATCCCGAAAAATTCCTCAGGGGAAACCCGATTCCATCCGGATACCTGCCGGCCATTACTTCGTGCTGGGAGACAATTTCCGGGACAGCCTGGATTCACGTGCTTTCGGCCCTGTTCCATCCAGCTGGATTCGCGGAAAGGCGGTATTCAGATACTGGCCGTTTTCCCGCCTGGGAATTCCCCGATGAATCGAAAAATCGCTTTCATTATTATCATCAGCTTCATTTGCATGATCATGATCGGCACCCTGCTGCTGCGCCTTCCCTTTGCCACGGTCAAGGGTTCCCTTCCCCTTGAAGACGCGCTCTTCACCGCGACCTCCGCCGTTACCGTCACGGGACTGATCGTTCATGATACGGCAACCTGCTTCACCCCCGCGGGGCAGGGCGTTCTCCTGTTATTGCTGCAACTCGGTGGCCTGGGATTCATGACGTTTTCCACCCTGATCCTCCTGCTTGTGGGCCGTTCCATGTCCATGAAGGACCAGTCCCTTATCGCCAACGACTTCACCACCGGGAGCTACCGCAGCATCAGACTGGTCATCAAGCGGGTATTCCTCTTTACCTTTGTCTTTGAAGGCATCGGTTCCCTCGCTCTCTATCTGCAGTTTTCCCACCTCCATGGCGGTAAAAGAGTTTTCGACTCCATATTTCATTCCGTATCCGCTTTCTGTAATGCCGGGTTCTCCACCTTCTCCAACAGCCTGATGGATTTCACCGGCAACCTCGGAATCAACCTGACATTCATTCTTCTCATTGTTTCCGGCGGCATCGGCTTCATCGTCCTCGATGACCTGTCTGAATGGATCGGGGGAAAACGCAGAACCGCCTCGCGAATCACCCTTCATTCCAAGGTTGTCCTCATTGTCAGCGGTATCCTGATCCTGATGGGGTTTGTGACGTTGTGGCTCGAAGAGATCCATCACGCGGCCAATCCGCTTTCCACCGGATCCAGGCTGTTGTCATCACTCTTCCAATCCGTCACGGCCCGCACCGCCGGGTTCAACACCATTGACCTCAATATCCTCTCTCCCGCCGCGCTGTTCTTTCTCATCGTGTTGATGTTCATCGGAGCCTCACCCGGTTCCACGGGCGGCGGGGTCAAAACCACCTCACTGGGGATGGTGGCGGCGTATCTTCGTTCCCGGCTCCAGGGAAGGGATCGTGTCAGCCTCTACTACCGCAATATTCCGGTAAAAAACATTGAGAAGGCCTTCATGGTCATTATCCTTTCCGTGGGGGTTGTGGGCCTCAGTTTCCTTCTGCTGGCCGGGTTTCAACCGGAGCTCCCTTTTCAGGACCTTCTATTTGAAACCGTTTCCGCCTTCGGAACTGTCGGCCTTAGCATGGGAATCACCCCGGGCCTTGCCGTGTCATCCAAGATCGTGATCATGGCCACCATGCTGATCGGTCGGGTCGGTCCCCTCACCCTGCTGATCGCCCTGAGCCGTGATGAGTCAAAGGCACATTTTCAGTATCCCGAAGAAAATATCATGATCGGATGAGTATAGGAGCACTTAGATGAAGAAATTCGCAGTCATCGGACTCAGCAGCTTCGGCATTAACCTGGTACGCACACTTGCCCACCAGCAGGATGTTGAGGTAATCGCCATCGATCAGGATGAGCGGAAGGTCAACCAGATCAAAGACATGGTCACCCAACCCATCACCATGGATGCAACCAGCCGTGAAAACCTCAAATCCCTGGGACTGAAGGATGTGGATTGCGTGATCGTCTCCATGGGGCCCACCCTGGAACCCAGCATCATCACCGTTCACATCCTCAAGGAGATGGGGGTCAAAAAAATTCTGGCCAAGGCATTGTCCGAAGACCATGAAAAGATCCTTTTTCTGGTGGGTGCATCCGAAGTATCCTATCCGGAACGGGACGTTGCCCGTAAAATCGGTTCCCGCCTTCGCTTCGACAACCTACTCGACTACCTGCCCATCGAATCGGGTTTCATGATCCAGGAAATCGCGCCGCCGGATTCATTTGTGGGAAAAACCCTGGCCGAAATCCACCTGCGTAAAAAGTACAACGTCACCGTGATTGCCATCAAATCACTCATCCCCGAAGAGACCCATGTCAATCCGGGGGCGGATTTCATCATCAAGGAAAGCGATATTTTACTGGTTTTCGGAACGGAAGAAGATATCGCCAAACTCCACAAGCGACTCAAAAACGGGAACAAAGGCAACTGATCTTCTCACCGCGGTCCAAGAATCTTCTTGCGGGTTGGAAAGCAGTTGCCGAGGGTATACAATATCACCTTGGAGGTATGACATGGATATTTATACTTTTGCCATGGAAATCGAAAAAATCAGCGAGCAATACTACCGTGACCTGGCTCAGCAATGTGACCATCCCGGATTGGTCCAAATCCTGAATATGCTGGCCGAGGATGAGGCGAAGCACTATCAGACGATACAGGCGATGCGCGACGGGAACCACCCCGAAATGCCCACTACCCAGGT
>CAYVBC010000089.1:0-7000 GCA_964449545.1 uncultured Clostridia bacterium
AGAGAGGAAGATTCCAGGTCCGCCACCACCTTGTCATGGTTCCCGCGTACGATGTGTGTGACATCCAGGCCGCGGAAGCGGTCGATGACCTCATTGGGATTGGGGCCGTACCCCACCAGATCTCCCAGGAAAAGGAATCGGGATGCCCGGCGTGCAGCGGGTTGGGCCAGCATGGCATCAAAGGCTTCCAGGTTGCTGTGGATATCACTGAAAATCAGGTATTTCATGAGCTTTTTCCCGCTGTGGAAATCATGATTGAATCCCCTGAATTTTCCGGTATTGATCGAAAAGTTCACTGGCGTGATAGGAACTACGCACCAGGGGACCGGAAGCCACGGCACTGAAACCTGCTGAAAACGCGCGTTCTCTCAGGGAAGCGAACTCTTCCGGAGTATAGTATCGATCCACGGGCAATGCGGATGGGGCGGGCTGACAATATTGCCCGATGGTCAACAGGGAAACGCCCGCGTTTCTCAAGCGGAGAAAGAGCTGGTCCAGTTCTTCATGGGTTTCTCCCAGTCCCACCATGATCCCTGATTTGGTCACGGCTTTCCTTTCCCGGGCACGGGCCAGCAGATCCAGAGAACGCTGGAACCGTTCCTGCGGTCTTCCTACCTTTGGATACAGGGTTTCCACGGTTTCAATATTGTGGTTGAGCACATGTGGTCCGGCATCCAGAACTTCGTACAGGGGCGCGCGTTGACCGCCGAAGTCAGGGATCAGGACTTCAACCATCAGGCCAGGCACCCGGGTCTTTAATGTGGTGATGACCCTGGCGAAGTGGCGGCTCCCGCCATCCGGCAGATCATCTCGAGTGACGGAAGTGATGACCGCGTAACGCAGATTCATGATTCGGGCGGTTTCCACCAGTTTGTCCGGCTCCTCCGGATCCAGTGGAGATGGCGTATCGTGAGGTACGGCGCAGAATCGGCAATCCCGGGTGCAGGCCGGACCCATGATCAGAAAGGTTGCGTGGCCATGGTTCCAGCATTCGCCAATATTGGGGCAGCGCGCGCTGCGGCAGATGGTGTGTAGCCCCCGCTCCTCCAATGCCTGTTGAATCCGGGTGAAGTTCGCTCCCCCCGGAATGGTGGCTTTCAACCACGCTGGTTTTCGAAGCTTCGGGCGGAGCGGATTGCGCCCGGCATGGGGTGATCTGTCTCTTTCACTCATGGGATCAGGTAAAGTTCCGTTTGCGGTTTGGACAACCAGCGGGCGCCATCGGATGTGATCTGCACCATCTCTTCGATAGTAACGACACCCTGGGTCTCCAGGTACAGGCGCGGTTCAATGGTGAATACCTGGCCGGCTTCCAGGGGAAGGAGGGGCAACTCGCCATATCGCTCCCATGTGGGAGCCAGCAGTGGGCCTCCATCATGGGCATAACGTCCGACCTGGTGTCCCAGGGCATGGGGAAATTCACTGTATCCCCGGGACTTGATGTATTCCCGTGTCGCGGTGTCTATATCCAGGCCACGGACGCCGGGTTTCAGTTTTTCAAAAGCGATGCGAATGGAATTGACGATGGTTTCGAACCCATGGATCACGGCTTCCGGCGCTTTTGTTTCTCCCTCCTGGAGGAGGTACCAGGTCCGTTGCAGATCCGAGCAATAGCCATCCACGCGGACGCCGAAGTCGGTATTGAACACCTGCCCGCGCTCAAGTACCCGGTTCGTGGGACCGGAATGAGCGCCGGTTTCCTGGGGGCCGGCGAAAACGGAGGGGCAGTGGTCTTCCTCCCAGGCTGGTTCCAGACCGAGTTTCACCCGTTCTTGCGTGATCATCTCCGCCACCTCGATTTCAGTCCAGCCGGGACGGACCCGGAGTACTACCTGATCGTAAATTTTCAGGGTGATGTCAATGGCTTTCTGGATCCGGCGGATCTCCTCCGGAGATTTGCGTCCCCGGAGGGCCGAAATGACGGGTTCCGCGGAAACCCACCGGTCGATATAGGGGGTTCCTTCCAGAAGCTGTTGCAGTTTCAGAAATTTTCCGTGGGTGAGGCCGTCAGCAGCCGCGGAATCCATGGAGTAATTCAGCGCGATCCGCGATGGGTTGTGGGCGTTCAGGATCTGAAGCAGCGCCTGTCTGGGAGAGTCTTTATAGGTGTGAATGTGGTCGAAGAGTTCAAGACGTTGAAATTTCTCACCATCCAGGTTTCCCACCAGGGCGTGGGTTTCTCCGGTGCGGAACACCAGGAAAAAGGAGAGCCATGTCACCCCGGTGCCCACGATGATCTCCATGATGGGATCCGACAGGACTCCGGACTCCTGGTCAATGACCATCCAGCAGTCGATACCCAGGTCATCCAGAATCTGCGGCGTTTGGCTGAGTTTTTCTTTGACCATGATGCTCCCCTAGTTCAGTCGGGACATGGCGGCGTTCTTCGCCTTCTCAAAAAGTTCCTGATTCATGCGGATATCATATGAATCCCGTTTCTGGTAGATATAGGTCGCCAGTATGCGGGATTTCAGCTCTTCAATTTTCCTGTTGTAAAAGGCCTTTCGGCTGTTCTGGAAATCATCTTTGTTCATCATTGCTATCGTTTTGGGACGGATGACCATGATGGCGTTCTCATATGGAATGGGGTCTGCGAAGCGGGCGGGCTTAAGCGCGAATATCATCTCGTCGAGCCCCCGTTTGAGCGCGAGGCCGGCCAGACGGTTTCCCCGTTTGTATGTCACGGACTCCTTTTCAAGTTTCCGCTGTTCCAGGATGCGCTGGATCGTTTTTTCATCGGGAGCGGCATTGAGCTCTTTTACAAGGGCTTCCGCCTCATCGGCGAGCAGACGGAGTCTGCGGGCATGGATATATTCCGCCTTGACCTTGTCTCGAACCACGGCGAACGGCTGAATTTCAGGTGCCGCAATGGCATTCAGCTGGATGATGGCCAGCCCCTTTCCGTATTCCACGGGGAATTCCATCCCGCCCTCTTCCATGGAGAAAAATTTTCGGGAAATGGTTCCCATATCTTCAATGCCCTCAGTGGTATCTCCATTGGCGAGGGGTTTTGTCTGAATGCAGTCGATTCCCATGGCCTTGCAGACCTCCGCCAGGTTCTTTCCGTTTTTAACCTGGTTATAAACGGTTTCCAGCTCTTTTTGAACCAGGTCGTTTACCTTCTGGTTCTGAAGGACAGCGGTGATCCTTTTCTTTGCTTCATCGAAAGTCTTTATGGTTTCCGGGGACTTCAAGGTCACCATCAGTACGGAGAAAGCGGAGCCTGTATCCACGGGAGTTGAAATGCCGCTTGCGTCCAGGCGATTGATGATCCGCTGTTCCTGCTCCGTGAACTGTTTCCACCGGTACAGACCCCAGTCGCCGCCTTCCGCTGCCTTGTCATCCTGGGACCGGGCTTTTGCCGTGTCGCCGAAGTTTTCGGGGGTCAACTCCTGGGCAAGGGCTTCCGCCTGTTTCAGTACATCCGCACGGCCGGATTTTTCATAGTTCAGGAGAATCCGTGAAACCCGTGTCTGGGCGGGGACCCGAAACATCTCCTTGTTCTGTTTATAATAATCAAACTCTTCCCGGTCCGTGACCGTAACCCGATCCGCATAGCCGGCGAAGGGATACGCGACCACCGATCCGGAACGCCTTTCCACGCTTTTGAACTTGGGCTTATTGGCATTGTAGTATGCCAGGAGGTCTCCCTCCACGGCAGGGATTTCCCGCTTGATCCGGTCGGGTGACAGGCGTACTACATCAATCTCAGCGCTGTCCATTTCCTGGTGATATAACGTTTCCAACCTCTTGGGGGGGATGACCAGGCCGGCGGTGATCAGCTCACGGAACTTGTCGTGTACGATCTCCTGGCGAAGATCTTTCTCAAATTCCTTCACATCGATGCGGTTGTATGCCAGCAGGTTTTCATAGGCACGGACGCCGATGAATTTTCCATCCCGCTGGAAATTCGGAGATGTGGTGATGCGCTCGCGCAGTTCCGCATCCTTGGAATGAATTTTGAGTTTTTCCGCCTCGTCCTTGACAATGATGGAGTTGATTGTCTGCTGGAGGATCTGTTCCGGAAGGCGCAACTGCTGCACCATGGATTTGTTGAAGTTCTGTTTCAGCTGGCGCCTGTAACCCTCAATGGTCTGGCTCAGTTTCTTTTGGAATGCCTCGGCGGAAAGAGAATGGTTTCCCACCATGATGACGGCATTTTTACTGCCCTTCAGGCTCATTCCTCCAGTTCCCCACTCGACAAACACAAATCCGACAAAGGTAAAAATGACAAGCCACAGGACCCAGGAAAGGGATTTCAGGTTACTCCTCATCGATCGAAGCATATTTTCTCCTCCAGTATCAATCTTTTTTCTGCATTGTTTGGGATGGTTCACTTAACGGTAAATATATGGTCAGCAGGGATCCTTCATCCAGGTTGCGGATCAGGATATTTCCCTTGTGCTCATGAATCAAATTGTATGCGATGGAGAGACCGATTCCCTTTTTCTGGGTGCGGTTTTTGGTGGTGTAAAAGGGGTCGAAGGCTTTGTCCAGGTTGTCAAAACCACCGCCGTTGTCGCGGATCTCCACCACGGCCTGGGTCTGGTCAAGGGATTTCTTCAAATTGATGTCCACCGTACCTTTGCCTCCCAGTTGACTATGGATGGCCTCGATGGAGTTCTCGATCACTCCCTCGAAAACCTGCCAGAGAGAGAAATGGTTGCCCACCACATTGACGGGCTCTCTCGGGATATGCCGTACCAGGTCCACATGCTTCGCTTCCGGTTTCTGATCAATGATTTTGATCATCTTTTCCAACAGGTTCCCCAGGTTGATTTCCAGCTTGGATTGCTGGGCGTCCGGATTGAGCTGATTCAATTCCCGGATGATATTCTGGATCCGCGTGGTCTGTGCCTTGATCTGCTCCAGCTTGTTGCGCACATAAGGGGATATATCTTCTCTCAGTTCCATGAGGTCGATGTACCCGAGGATTCCGGTGAGGGGGTTGTTGATCTCGTGGGCGAAGCCGGCCACGATGGCAGTGAGAGATTCCTGTTTCTCGGACTGAATGATCTTCTTCTGGGTGGCTTTCAGCTCTTCCATGGCATGCTGAAGCTTTCGATTCGCCTGGTCCAGGGAGCGGGTTCGCTCGGAGATCTGCTGGGTGAGTTTTTGCTGGTTGACTTCCAGTGCCTGGAGCGTGGATTGAAGTTGTTCCACCATCTCATTGTACTGGTCCGCCAGGAAGGAAAATTCATCCCGGGTGTTTACCTGAATCCGGAAATCCATGTTTCCCCGGTTGACCATCTCCATGCCTTTTTTCAACGTGTGTATGGGGCGTGTGGTACGTCGGACCATGAAATGGAGGATGACGCCGGAGATCAGGAAGAGGGCAATCAACAGGAACAGGTGGTGGGAACGTATGGTTTTCAGAACAGAACGAAACTCGCTCTGGGATCGTCCATATAGAATATAGCCGAAAATGGTATCGGAGTTGGGTGCCTGAACGGGGATTGACAGGATGCGGTGGGACAACGTGCCTGAAGGACCGGGCGCATCCGGGTGTATGGCCACCTGATTTTGAAGCGCATCATGATAAACCGCAGTGGCTTGAACGCCGCGATGAAGGATTTCGTTCTTCTGCGCGTCGTATAGAATCATGAAATCTTCGGGGCGCTGTTTCAGCGTTTCCTCCACCTGGGAAAAAAGATCCATGTAGTTGTAATAGATGAAGTGTGGCTCCATGAGGGATTCGTAATCCTGCCCCCACCGAAGAAAGCTTGAGTTTTCGGAGTTGTCCAGAAAATCGGAGATGAAGGAATTGATGAGAATATAAGAGAGCGAAAAAAGGAGACATAAAATGATTAATATATATATACGAAATTTGAGTCCGATTGATCGTATCTTAATCATTCCGTTTCCTTTACTCTTTAATAAACAATAATTCTATTATACTTGAGGTGAAATGGCAAGAATGGTCGCGCTCTTGAAAAAGACTTTCATATATGGTTGAAAAAATGGCAAGATTATACTATATCTTTTTTTACGATTATTCTTGTTTGTACCTGTTGACAAACTGGAAATCTGCGGTATAATTACAAACGTTATTCGACGGTGTCGGGTATCAGGATCTTTGAAATCTAAGTAGAGTGTTGTTTTCAGCCGCGTTGAAACAGTAAGACAATTGTAATACCATTTTCAAACACTACAGATTGTAAGGTTTTACACCTTATATTAACTGGAGAGTTTGATCCTGGCTCAGAGTGAACGTTGGCGGCGTGCCTAACACATGCAAGTCGAACGAGAAAGCATCTTCGGATGTGAGTACAGTGGCAGACGGGTGAGTAATGCATAGGTAATCTACCCTTGAGTGGGGGATAACTTATCGAAAGGTAAGCTAATCCCGCATAATGTCGTGATGCATAAGCGTTGCGAAAAAAGGGGGGGATCCTTCGGGACCTCTCGCTTGGGGATGAGCCTATGTCCTATTAGCTAGTTGGTGAGGTAATGGCTCACCAAGGCTCTGATGGGTAGCCGAGCTGAGAGGCTGATCGGCCACACTGGAACTGAAACACGGTCCAGACTCCTACGGGAGGCAGCAGTGGGGAATTTTGCGCAATGGGCGAAAGCCTGACGCAGCGACGCCGCGTGAGGGATGAAGGCCTTCGAGGTTGTAAACCTCTGTCAGGAAGGATTAAGATTCTGGAGCCATAAACTCTTTGAATTTGACTTAACTTCCAGAGGAAGCTCCGGCTAACTACGTGCCAGCAGCCGCGGTAATACGTAGGGGGCTAACGTTACTCGGATTTACTGGGCGTAAAGCGAGTGTAGGCGGTTGAGTAAGTCAGTGGTGAAAGCCCTCAGCTTAACTGAGGAATTGCCTTTGATACTGCTTGACTTGAGGACAGGAGAGGAAAGTGGAATTCCCGGTGTAGCGGTGGAATGCGTAGATATCGGGAGGAACACCAGAGGCGAAGGCGGCTTTCTGGACTGATCCTGACGCTGAGACTCGAAAGCTAGGGGAGCAAACAGGATTAGATACCCTGGTAGTCCTAGC
>CAYVBC010000090.1:0-2359 GCA_964449545.1 uncultured Clostridia bacterium
TTCGGCCAGTACAAAAAGCTTCGCAATGAACACACCGGTGTTTTGACCGGAAAGGGCATTGACTGGGGCGGAAGCCTGATTCGCCCGCAAGCCACCGGATACGGCGAGACCTACTTCGCCGCTGAAATGCTGGCCACCCGTGGTCAGGACTTCAAGGGTAAGGTCGTTGCGGTCAGTGGTTCCGGTAACGTGGCACAGTATGCCGTGGAAAAGGTGAATCACCTCGGCGGCAAGGCCGTGACTCTTTCCGATTCCAGCGGCACCATTGTGGATATGGATGGGATCAAGGGCGAAAAATGGGATTTTATCATGAATCTCAAGAATATCCGCCGTGGCCGGATCAGCGAATATGCTGAGAAGTATGGTGCCAAATACTACAAGGGCAAGAGTGTCTGGGATATCATCCGGGATGAAGGCCTGAAAGTGGATGTGGCCCTTCCCTCCGCCACTCAGAATGAAATCCAGCAGGATCACGCGGAAGCCCTGATCAGGAACGGCTGCACCTGTCTGTCCGAAGGCGCCAACATGCCCTCCACTCCGGAAGCCATTGCCGTCTATCAGGAAAAAGGCATTCTCTATGGTCCGGGAAAAGCGGCCAACGCCGGTGGCGTGGCGGTTTCAGGTCTCGAAATGAGTCAGAACAGCCTGCGCCTCAGCTGGACCCGTGATGAGGTGGACAACCACCTCCAGCGGATCATGAAGGCCATTCACAAGTCCTGCCTGGATGCCGGAGAAGCATTTGGTATGCCAGGAAACTACGTGGCCGGGGCCAATATCGCCGGGTTCCTCAAGGTTGCCCGCTCCATGCTGGCCGGCGGCGTGCTGTAAAGTAGAAAACGGTTTTTACTCGAGTTATACGGGGGGCCTGAGAAGGCCCCCCGCCCACCCCTGGATTTCCCGGACCTTTCCTTTATTGAATTTCCCAAAGAAGCTGTGTATATTACTCTATGAAGCCGCAGTTGTCCTTTCTCTTGTCCGGAAAGGAATGAAGAGGAGAATGAAATGACAAAAAACCTGGAAAAAAATGGGGATACCGGAGATGTACCGGTTCTCAGTGGCCTGGCTGAAAACTTGAGAAAGGATGAGTGGAACCGTCATAATTTCTATAAAAAACCCAAGTTCTGGATTTACGCGCTCATGGTTGTCGTGGCCGTTGTCCTGGTGTCTCAGCTGGTTCGTTACCAGCGAGAGAGTGTCAGCGGTGATGAGCTGGGAAGGTCACTGAAACTGCTGTCCACGGAAACCCGCTGGGTCAACAAGGATGTAACACCCTATAAGGTAAAGATCGTTCCCTCCGTAACCTTTTCGGTACGCAACAGGGGGAAAAAATCCATTCGTAATCTCAAGTTCGTCGGTGTCTTCCTCTTTGCGGACAGTGGTGAACAGATGAGTGACGGGGTAACCCCCCTGATGCGTCGGCCGCTGGAACCTGGAGAGACCTCGGAAAAAATCACCATCAAGGCGCTTTTCGGCTACTCCGCCTCTTCGAAAGCGGCTTTTCTGAAAAATCAATCCAGATGGAAAAAGGTGAATGTCCGGATCCTGGCCCAGACCAATGCCGGATTCGCCAAGCTGGGGGTGGTTCCCGTGCGCCAGGTGATCGAAGGACTTGAAGGCGATATCAGTTCCGACGGGAATAATGCTGAAACGGATGTCCGCATGCAGAAGGCCCTGAAGCTGGGCGGTTCACTGCAGGTCATGGAAGCCAAATCCCGCTGGGAGGATAAAAAAGTGACGAAACATCAGGCGATCATTGTCCCGGTATTTCGTTTTCAACTGAAAAACACGGGAAAAACACCGCTGCATCACCTGATATTGAAGGGTGTTTTTGAATTTGAACAGGATGGCCGTCAATTAACCGTTGGTCAGACGAAGGCGCTGGGAGATCCTCTCGGGCCCGGTAGTGTCAGCGAAGAGATTGCCATTCGTGGAGAGTTCGGATACGCGGCTTCCTCGAAAGCGGCTTTTGTGCATAACCGGAATAAATGGAAGCGGGTGAAAGTCCGTGTTTTTGCCCGTTCACGTGATTCGGACGACGCGTTGCTGGGGATATTTCCCATCAGCCGTGACATTGAGGGCGTTCGGGTTGTATATAAACAGGCTGGAGAATAATGGTGGATTTCCCCGCACTCCAGAGGTAAGCCCATGTGGCGTATCCTGAGAAAAACACTGATTCTCCTGGCCGTGGTGGCCCTTTTCTTCGCCGGGATTCAATGGATACGCCGGGAGGCGATTCACAACTGGATATCCGATTCACTGCATAAGGGGCTGTCCTTCTTTAATAGCCAGGTTGCCCAACCCCAGATCAAGGTCTGGAATCAGCGCATGGAGTTTGGTGCCCGGAGCGCGAACATCGTGC
>CAYVBC010000090.1:2459-6941 GCA_964449545.1 uncultured Clostridia bacterium
ATCAAGGTCTGGAATCAGCGCATGGAGTTTGGTGCCCGGAGCGCGAACATCGTGCAGGATATTCTGAAAACCGGTTCCCGGAGTCAGCTGCCGGTTCTCAAGGGCTCACGCAGTCTTCGTGGCATAGTACCGGAGACTTCGGGGGGCTATGTTTTCGGAATCTATATCAGTGATCCGACAAAACCTCGGGATTTGCTTGCGCGCTTACTGGGGGGATTGAGAGCCTTCGACAACCACCTCGGGCAGTTTCCCAACCTGGTGTTTAACTCCTATTTCATCTCTAATGATGGATGGATCGTGATTAATCCGCCCAAATGGGTCAACCTGATCGAGGACAGACACGACTTTGAAAAGGATGTTTTCTTCTCAACCGCGGGGCCCGAAGGAAATCCCGCACGGGGAGCCGTCTTCACGCGGCTCTATTATGATGATATCTGGGAAAAGTGGATGACTTCCCTGATCACACCCGTTTATGTTGACAATGAGTTTCTGGGTGTGGTGGGCCATGATATTCTGATTGAGGAATTGGTCCCTTTCTTTTTCAGTGAGAATTTTGGTGAAGATGGAACGTTGATCATGGTGAATCGGGAGAACGAACTGGTGCTGCATCCGGATATCCTGCCCCTTCTCCAGGGGCGGGGGTTCAAAATGAATGAGCCCCTGAATCTGGGGAAACGGGTTCGAGACCCTCACGTGCGGGCTCTCCTGGAGAACCTGAAACGGGGCAAATTGCGGGATGGATTCGCCAACCTCTCCGGTGAACGGTTTCATCTCTGGAGTAGCGTTGTTCCCGGAACGGGCTGGAAATTTATCTACATGATGAGTAGCCGGAAGATCCTGAAAAGATTTCAGCCCAGGCTGGAGCGGACGCTGCTGAGGGTGGTGGGCGTTACCCTCGCATGCGTCCTGCTGGTCCTGATTCTTCTCCAACTCGGCGTCTTTCTTCCCCTGAAGCGATTGAATCGCGGTTTGAGCGCAATCCAGACGGGCGCGGGGGATGTGGAGAGCCTGAAATCGCCATGCATCTCCATTTCCAGAATACTGGATGAGCTCTTCCTCAATACCCGGAAAGTGGTTCAACGTCTGACTATCAATGTTCGGGAGGTGGAGGAGGCCAGGGATTACATTGAATCCCTGATGAAAACGGTCAGGGTTTTTATCGCTGTACTGGATGAAAACCTCATGCTGAAGGACATCAATGATTTCGGACTGGAGAAGCTCAAAATCCGCAGGGAAGAGATTCAGCGCCTTGAGATGGAGAAGCTGTTCGGTTCCGGAGAGCTGGGTAACCTGACCATGGAGCTTCACTCCCGCGGTCATGTCACCAATCGGGAGATGGCGATGTATCTTCC
This sequence comes from uncultured Clostridia bacterium, assembly GCA_964449545.1. Classification (GTDB taxonomy): domain Bacteria; phylum Acidobacteriota; class Aminicenantia; order UBA2199; family UBA2199; genus UBA876. The sequence goes on from CAYVBC010000090.1 coordinate 3,812, forward strand.
CGATGGACGGACCATCAATGTGGATGCTTCCATCTCTTCTGAAGTGAACAGTCAGGGCGTGCTTTCGGGGTATATTGCCGTTTTCTCCGACATTACCCTGCGCAAGAAAGCTGAGGGGAATCTACGCAACCAGATCTCCTTTTCCCGCCAGATATTCAAGACCATCCCGGACATGATTCTGATCACCGATATGCAGCAGAAGGTGATCTTCATGAACCAGAAGGCCGAAGGGCTGCTGAAAAAACGCCTTTCGCCCAATCGTGCGCTGTCTGATATCCTCTCACCGCTTTCCCTGGAAAGCGGTTTTGACGAATACCTGCGCAACTCGATCCGTGAAGGCAATGACATCAAGCAGATCAATGTGGCCAATCCTTTCCTGGAAGAGGAAAACTTTGTCGATTTGGTCATCGAACCCCTGCGGACCCATTCCGGTGTGATCGGTGCATTGATCCTGGTTCGGGATATCACTGAGTGGCGGGACCTGACCCAGAAACTCCAGAACCTGCAGACCCTGATGCAGAAACTGATCAACGCCAGTCCCTATGCCATCATCTCAATGGGAGAAGATAACCGCATCTCGGTGTGGAACGACAGCGCCGAGGAGTTGTTTGACACTTCAGCGGAAGATGCATTGGGGATGCCCATCTTCGAGGTATGCCCGGCTTTTCGTAACTATCGAGACGTGATCAATGAAGTGAAGATCCTCAATAAAACGGTGTTCCTCAATGACGAGATGATGTTGCTCGAGGGCGATAAACACCTGATCGTTCACCTGAATATCTATCCCGTCCAGAGCGAGGGCCGGAGCGTGGTCATCAATGTGCAGGATGTGACGGAGATCAAACAACTGGAAAATTCACTCATGCAGGCCCAGAAAATGGAGTCACTGGGTCTGTTGACCAGTGGGATCATTCACGATTTCAACAATGTCCTCAGCGGGATCATGGGATACGCTTCCCTGTTGGATAAAAAGGTGGACGAGCAGTCTGGATTGAAGCGCTATATTCGCGCCATCCTCAACTCCAGTGACCGGGCATCCATGATGATCCAGCAGATTCTGGAGTATTCACGCAAGAAACTGGCAAAGCGTGAAATTATTCCTCTCAAGGAGATCGTAGAGGAATCCCTGGAGTTCCTTTCTCCCCACCTGCGCAATATCAACGTGGTGCTTGAAGAGGCGGGGAAAGGGATTTTCGTGCATGTGGATCGTACCCGGATTTCCCAGGTATTGATCAACCTGCTGGTCAACGCGCGGGACGCCTTGAAGGGCAGGGAAAATCCGACCCTTGAAGTGATGATGTCGCGGGAAAAGGTGCAGCTGAATGAGTCGATCCCCGAGGGTACGTATGCCGTGATCCGAATCCGGGACAACGGCCGGGGTATTCGTCCTGAACACCTGGATCGCATATTTGAACCGTTTTTTACCACCAAATCCCGGCTTTCCGGAACGGGGATCGGTCTGGCCACTGTGCGGGAGATCATCACCGATTACAATGGGGAGATCCTGGTGGAATCCGAATTCGAAAAGGGCGCGACTTTTTCAGTCTACCTTCCGGAATCCAGAGAGGCTGCCGGGCCACCCCAGGAGGCCGTTTCCGTGGAAACCCCTCCCATGGTGACTGGATGGGCCCTGTTGATCGATGATGAAGCCGTGGTGCGTGAGATCGGCACGGATATGCTTCATTCGCTGGGGATCAAGTGCCTGACCGCCCAGGATGGTGAGGAGGGGATCCGGTTGTTTCGCGAAAACCTCGATCAGGTCAGCTTTGTCATTCTGGATATCGAAATGCCGGGGATTTCGGGAGATCAGGTGTTCGAGGAGTTGAAGAAAATCCGTCCCAAAGTCAAAGTGCTTTTCGCCAGCGGGTATTCCCGTGAGTACCTGGAAAGCAAGTATTTTGATCAGCGCATTACCCATTTCATGGCCAAGCCTTTTCAGCTGAGCCAGTTGTCCAGAAAAATTCATGAACTCATGAATGAAGAGGATGCCGGTGGCTGATCGGCCAGTGGATACCGCCTGGAAGACCCTGGAGAACCTGGGAGGGAAATCGGAATCATTCACTCTGCGGGAACTCTTTTCCAGGGATCCGGAGCGGCCCGCCACAATGAGCGTGGAGCTTGACGGTCTGCTGTATGATTATTCCCGGCAGCGGATAACCTCCGAGGTTCGTTCCGCGCTTGTGAACCTGGCCCGCGCCAGTGGTCTTCAAGCGGAGATCAAGCGTCTTATGGGGGGAGAGCGGTTGAATGGTACCGAGGGGCGCGGGGTGGGGCACACCCTGCTGCGGCAACCTCCCCGCCACCGAATACCCGAAGTGGCGAAGATGTTCCGGCGCCTTACCTCCCTGGCTGAATCACTTCGTGCGGGAACGCTGCTCGGGGCCACGGGCCGTCCGATCCGGAGTCTGCTTCACCTGGGAATCGGCGGATCAGATCTTGGCCCGCGCATGGCGGTTCACGCGTTGGAACACGCGAAGGATTTCGCGGTTGATGTCCTGTTCGTCGCCAATGTGGATGGGGACGATCTGATTCCGCGGCTGCGTGGGCTGGACCCGGAAACCACCCTGGTGTGCGTTGCCTCCAAGAGCTTCACCACCGCTGAGACCCTTCTCAATGCCGCCACGGTCCGTGGCTGGCTGAAATCCGCGCTGGGAGAACACAATATGGCCCCCCACTGGATGGCCATAACCGCTTCTCCCCATCGGGCCCGTGACTGGGGAATTCCCTCAGAGAGGATCCTCCCCATGTGGGATTGGGTGGGGGGTCGGTTTTCCCTCTCTTCGGCTGTGGGATTTCCTCTGATGGCCGCGGTGGGACCCGCGGCCTTCGGTGAATTCCTTGCGGGTATGCACGCTGTGGACGAACATTTCTCCTCCGCGCCAATGGAGGTGAATATCCCCGTTCTGATGGGCCTTCTGGGAATCTGGAACGGGAATATCCTGAAAGCGGCCACCCATGCCGTGGTTCCCTACTGCGAGGGACTGCAATGGTTCCCCCTCTTCCTGCAACAATTGGAGATGGAATCCAACGGTAAGTCCGTGACGCGGAGCGGAAATCCTATTGAACGGGATAGCGCACCGGTGATCTGGGGTGGGGTGGGAACCAATGCCCAGCACGCTTTTTTTCAGCA
>CAYVBC010000091.1:0-6812 GCA_964449545.1 uncultured Clostridia bacterium
CGGACAGGGAAACGCCGTTGTCTGAACCCGTCACAAGCTTCTCGTTATAATTCCGGGACGGGTGAGTTCGGCTTTCCCAGTGACTGAACGAACGATCCCAACGGGCCCGGTGACTCTCCCCTCATCGGCGGGAACCACACGGAGCCAGTGACAGTTGGAAAGCTGGAGAAAAAATAAAATGGCTGTTCCATTCCGCCTTCTGACTTAATTCGGTCGGGGGAATGAGACCGTACCACATCAAATAAGAAGCACGAAATTCGAAATCCGAAACAAATTCAAAATCCAAATGTTCAAAATTTAAAACAAAAACTTTCGATTCCCATCACGAGCTCGTCCCCGGAACCATCACAAAACTCTCTGTGCCCCTACCCGGAAAAATGGTCGGGATGGGGAGCTTTGAATACCAGGAAGGTCGCGTCCGCGGCCGCATCGTTGTTGAAAATTTCCATGGGGGTCCCGAACGTCACGGGAAGCAGGTCTCCCTCTTCCGCGAAGTGGTCCGTCCCATCCAGGTTCACCCGGATTTTCCCCCGCAATACCAGCAGGCGTACATTGGAATTCGCCTTGTGAAGGGGAACGGATTGCTCCGGTCGCAGGGCCATCTGCATGACCAGCAGTTCCGGCGCTTCCGACACCTTTCGCATACCCCTTCCAGCATCTTTAAACGGGATGTCCCGCAACACATTCATGCGATTCATCTTGACTCCCTTACGGGATCTCAATCCCGATTATAATCGTCCTCATAACGGGTGATATCGTCCTCTCCCAGGTAATCCCCCCGCTGAACCTCAACGAAGACCAGGTCACTCTCTCCCTCGCAGGCCACCCGATGGCGGGCTCCCGGTGGGATAAAAACGGCCTGATGAGGATGCAGGATCAATGTTTTTTCATCCACTTCCACACGGGCGATACCCTCGAGAACCACCCAGTCTTCACCACGATGGCGATGGCTCTGGAGAGAAAGCCGCTGTCCCGGGCGCACGGTAATCCGTTTCACCTTGAACTCCGGTTCCTCGAACAACACGTCAAAACGGCCCCAGGGCCGATCTTCTCCCGGCAAGTTCATCCCAGTTCCTGTTCCCGCTTCAGCCGGGCCATGTCCGCTTCCACCATCATGCGAACCAGTTCCTTGAAGGAAACTTCCGGTTCCCATCCCAGTTCCTCTCGCGCCCGTGAAGGATCCCCGATCAGTAGATCCACTTCAGCCGGCCGCATGAACCGTTCATCCTGAACCACGAAATCACGGTAATCCAGGTCCAGGTGGGAGAACGCCAGTTCCACCAGTTCCCGTACCGAATGGGTTTCTCCGGTGGCAATGACGAAATCCCGGGGAAGATCCTGCTGGAGCATCATCCACATGGCCCGCACATAATCCCCGGCATAACCCCAATCTCTCTTTGCATCCAGGGTCCCCATGCGCAGTTCTTTTTCCAGGCCCAGCTTGATCCGGGCGGCCGTATGGGTCACTTTACGGGTGACAAACTCCAAACCCCTGCGCGGGGACTCGTGGTTGAACAGGATGCCGGACACACCGAAAATATCATAACTTTCCCGATAATTGACGGTAATCCAATGCCCATACACCTTGGCCACACCATAGGGGCTGCGGGGATGAAACGGTGTTTTCTCGGATTGAGGAATCTCCTGAACTTTGCCGAACATCTCCGACGAAGACGCCTGATAAAAACGAATCCGGGGATTGACGGAACGAATGGCCTCGAGTACCCGTGTCACCCCTACCCCGGTGAATTCCGCGGTCAATACGGGCTGGTTCCAGGAGGTGGGGACAAAGCTCATGGCCGCGAGATTGTACACCTCGTCGGGCTCACATTCCTCGATCAATTTCGAGAGGGAGTACTGATCCAGCAGATCCGCCTGACGAATATCGATCCGTTCCTTAATCCCATCCAGGCGACCGTAGTTTTCGGTGCTGGAACGCCGGACCATTCCGGTAACGGTATATCCCTTGCTTAATAGAAACTCGGCCAGGTAGGAACCGTCCTGCCCGGTAACTCCCGTAATCAATGCACGTTTACCCATTCCTTGTTACCTCCCTCTATTCCTGCTGATTTATCCTTTCCCGAGGCTTCTTTTCTAGCGAACCCTTTTCAGGCTTCGGTCCCAGCGAGTACGGGAGAAGAAATGTACGATTGTTCGGCCAATGCTCTTCAACTGATTGAGAATGCCGGGTGCCATGTAATCGTCCGTATTGGCCGTATACGACCAGTACAACCGCCAGGGTTTCCCGATGATATAATCCGCCGGAACCGTACCCCAGTAACGGGAATCGAAACTGTGATCCCGGTTGTCTCCCATGCAGAAATAATGACCGGCCGGCACCGTATATTCAGGAAAATTGTCCCTGTACCCGTTCTGGATCCTGGGATCCCTGAAATAAGTATATTTCTCATTCAGCGGTTCCCCATTGATGGAAACCACCTTGTTGTGAATGGAGATGGTTTCACCGGGAAGCGCGATCACCCGCTTCACATACTCCTTTTCCATTTCCGCGGGAGACTTGAAGGTGACAATCATTCCGCGGCGAATGGGAACCTGGGGAAGCAGAAAATTTCCCGGCACCCCATTCCCGTCCCGGGAATAGCTCACCTTATCCACCAGGAGATGATCACCGATGAGAAGGGTGTCCTCCATGGAACCCGTGGGAATCACGAAGGATTGAAGCAGGAAAGTCATGACAAAGAATACGTAAATCAGGGTTTCCGCGATCAGTTCCACATATTCAAAAGCGCTTCCGGATTCACTTTTTGCCTTTCTGCGTTGTTTGCGGCGTTTCTTCCATCGGTCATATGCTCTTTGGATCATACCGTAATATTACTGGATTGACACCGGGAAATCAACCTTGGAAAATCTAAAGCGTGTGCTATAATGGATACTGTCGTTTCAGAGGATTTCCACAAGGAGTATTCATGGAGAAGGCCACGGTCGCTGTAGTTCGCACTTCACCTGGGAGTGTTGTGGATGACATGAAACGGGTCTGCCGCCTGGCGGGCATTCAGGAAGCCCTGGATCCTTCCGCTACAGTGATTCTGAAGGACAACATCACCTGGCACAACATTTTCCCCGGAGTGAACACCACCCCCTGGCAGCTGGAGGGAACGATCCGATCACTGCTTGAATCCGGATTCAATGACCTGGTTGCCGTTCACAATCACACGGTGGTCACACTCCCGGAGAAAGGGGAAAAAGACCTGAAATTCAAGCCCCAGTACGATGCCTTCGATATCCCGGTGCTTTTCAACTTCAAACCCGAGGATATGAGCTGGATCCCCTTCAAGCCAAAATTTCCCACCCTGGCCCTGCACCGGATCTTTCCGGATGGAATACGAATCCCGGATTACTTCGTCGGAAAAAACATCGTCCACCTGCCCACCGTGAAAACCCACTCCTACACCACCTATACCGGGGCCCTTAAAAATGCCTTCGGCGGACTGTTGAATGTGCGCCGTCACTACACCCACAGTTGGATCCATGAAACCCTTGTGGATCTTCTGGCCATCGGTCGGGAAATCCATTCCGGCATGTTCGCCGTAATGGACGGTACCACCGCGGGTTCCGGCCCCGGGCCCCGTACGGTTGTCCCCCATGACCGCAATATACTTCTGGCCTCCGCCGATCAGGTAGCCATCGATTCCGTGGCCGCCACCATGATGGGATTTGACTGGCGAAAGCTGCCCTGCATCGCCCTATCTCACGAACACGGTCTGGGCGTGGGAGATCCGGCTCAGATCCGTATCGTCGGAGATGATGATGCCGCGGCGGAAAGATGGAATTTCGATGTCGGCGTCAACCTGGCCACCGGCGTCGGCCGCATGCTCTGGCATGACACCCCGTTGCGTCACCTCCAGAAACTGTTTTTCCACACCCCCCTGGTCAACCTGTTCATCTTTGCCTCAGAGTTGTACCATGACCGCATCTGGTACCCCATCAAGGGCAAACCCATCGTTCGCCACTGGCTGGATGAATCTCCCTGGGGCCGCCTGTTTGATTCTTACCCGAAGTAACCCGGAGCCACGCTGCCATTGACTTATCATGGAACAATCGCTATAATTTTCTTCATTGCCCAGTAAAAAAACATGATATTTACTTCATTGTCCTTCCTTCTTTTCTTTGTTGTTGTTTTCGGGGTACATTTCATGCTGCCCCACAAGGTGAGGTGGATTTTCCTTCTCGCCGCAAGCCTTTACTTCTACGGCCATCAACGGATCGAAAACCTGGCATTCCTGCTTCTGCCCACCCTGGCCGTATACATCGTGGCCCGATTGCTGGAAAAGTCCCGGAACCCCCGCTCCCGTCGTTGGCTGATGATCACGGGGAGCATATCGGGGCTTTCCATTCTTTTCGTTTTCAAATACATAAATTTCGCGGGTGAAAGCCTGTATGCCCTGGCCTCCCTGTTCCGGGATGGTACCGAATTCACCCCCATGCGCATCGTTTATGTGGTGGGTGTCTCCTTTTATTCATTTAAGCTGATCAGTTATTTACTGGATGTGTATCACGAACGGATGAAGGCGGAACACCACCTGGGATATTTCACCCTCTATGTCTCATTCTTCCCCCAGCTGCTTGCCGGCCCCATCGACCGGGCGGAACAGTTTATCCAGGAGCTGAAAACCCGATCCGCTTTTGACGTTGATCGCATTTATTCCGGATTTCAACAGGTATTGTGGGGTCTGTTCAAAAAAATGGTCATCGCCGACCGCCTGGCCATATTCGTCAACCAGGTGTTCCAGAATCCCGACACCCAGGGGCTGAGCCTGATCATCGGAGCGTACTTTTACGCATTCCAGATATACTGCGACTTCTCCGGATACTCAGACATGGCCGTCGGAATCTCACGCATGCTGGGGTATCGTTCCATGCTGAATTTCGATTTTCCCTACATCAGCCGGACCTTCACGGAATTCTGGAACCGCTGGCACATTTCACTATCCACCTGGTTGCGTGATTACATATTCCTCCCCATCGCATACGCCACCATGCGCAGGATCAAGGGTGACCGACCTCTCGGGATCAAAGTGGAGGCCTGGGGATATTGCCTGGCCATATTCATCACCATGTTCCTCGGAGGATTGTGGCACGGGGCGGCATGGACCTTCGTGGCTTGGGGGACCCTTCACGGCATCTACCTGGTGGTGGGATACATCTCCCGCAAACCCCGCAAACGATTCGCCCGCAGAATTCGACTCAATCGGCTGCCCCGCCTGCGACACGCCCTGCAGGTGGTCACCGTGTTTCACCTGACCGTTTTTGCGTGGATTTTCTTTCGTTCTCCCTCGTTTTCCCAAGCATTCCATTATATCGGTTCCATCTCCCTGAAACCCGCGTCAACCGGAAACGGGCAAGCGGCATTCAACCTGATTCTTCTGTTGATCTTCATCTGCATGGAGGTACTGGTTCACCATCGGAAACGCATTTCCTGGATCGCGAACATGTCACCGATTCTGAAAACCGCATTGACTGCCGCGTGGATCTGTCTGATTATAGTCCTGGCCGTGGATACAACCAATGAATTCATCTACTTTCAATTCTAAATCCTTCAGGTGGGCAGCCCGGGTCATGGCTTTCTGCCTGTTTTTCATTCTATTCGATCGGTTCGGATTCTACCTGATCACCCGGATGGAACAGAATTTTTACAGTGAGGAAGAGTACAAATCCGAATTCATCAATTACGCGAAAAACAGGAAATTCAGCACCCTGATCCTGGGCACCTCCCGAACCTATGAGGCCATTCATCCACTCTATTTCCGGACCATCCTGAACGAAAACGCCTTCAAGGAAGCCCAGTTCGGGAAAAACCCCAAGTACAACTACCATTATTACCATTTTTTCAAGAAACACGCGGGCATTCCGGATGTGGTGATTTACGGTATCGATTATTTCATCTTCAACAGCCGCTCTCACAAACGCTGGCTGGCCCGATTGGATAAACTCCACAAGCAAGTATCTCCCTTCTCCTCCTTCTCGCTCCTCCTCTCGCATAAACAGGAAGTGGAAAACTTTATTGAAGCGGTCATTGATCACTGGAACAATCTCTTTTCCCCCGGCCAGCGGCATCGGGTCATGGACCTCATCCGGCTTCAGAAATACATCGGTTCTCCCCATAAACCGGGCACCGTTGTCACCGAAAAGAAACGGAACTTCTGGCGCCAGAAATACCGCAAATATCCCGGAAATGAAGGCCGATTCCTATTCAGGCTGTTGAGGGAGCTGGACCGAGACGGAGTGACCACCTTCCTGGTACTGATTCCCAACCACTATGGAACATTTCGCACCAACGCCGGCCGCAAAAGCATGCTGCGCGATCTTTTCCAGCTCAAGCACGGGCTGAATCATGTTCACATCATCAACTTCAACAAACCTGAAAAGTTTCCATTGAACCGGGAAGACTATTTTATCAACGGCGGATGGGGACGGACCAACTCTCATATGTCCCGGTCCGGAGCCAAGCTGTTCAATCAGCTGCTGCTGAAAGAGATCCGGCCCTATTACAGGAAAATCCGCGGGAATCTCTCATCCACTTTCCGGAAAAAACGGAAAGCGCAAAACCATGCACCATAACCGCAGGCTGATTCAGATCATTCTGGCTGTCGCCGTACTCATCACGGTGGGTTGGGTGATTCGAGGACTTCGTGACCGAACGCCTGAACCCTTGCCGGCGGATTTCTCCGCGGATGGGCTGGGTATGACCCAGACGATTTTCGATATCGATAACCGCCGCATGATTGAATTGAAAAGCAGTGAGTCCCGCCAGGGAAAAGATGACCGGATTCACATGAAGAACCTGGAAGCCC
>CAYVBC010000092.1:0-2474 GCA_964449545.1 uncultured Clostridia bacterium
TCTCTGATCCTGGAATACCGCACCCTGAAGAAACTCCTCTCCACCTATCTGCGTGGCCTCCTGGACAGCCTGGATCAAGACAACCGGGTACACAGTTCATTTAACCAGACCATTACGGCAACGGGTCGTCTCTCTTCATCCGGGCCAAACCTTCAGAATATCCCCGTCGGGGAAATGGGGGGCATTTCCGTACGCCGTGCTTTTACCGGAGAACCGGGAGCCCGTTTACTGGCCGCTGACTACTCTCAGATTGAGCTGCGGGTCATGGCTCACTTTTCCGAGGATCCCGGCATGGTTCAAGCCTTCTCCCAAGGTGCGGACATTCACGAATATACGGCGGGACTGGTTTTTGGAAAAGAATCAGAGCTCGACATCCATGAACGTCGTCGTCGGGCCAAGATCATCAACTTCTCCATTCTCTACGGCAGCGGTCCCTACTCGCTCTCCCGTGAACTGGGAGTCGGTTTCGCGGAAGCCAAGCGATTCATCGACCATTATTTTGACACCTTTGCCGGGGTACGTAAATTCATCGACGAAACGATCCAACAGACCGAATCCGACCCCGACCCCCAGGTCACCACGTTGCTGGGACGCCATCGCCCCATTCCTGAAATCACCAGTGCCAACCGAAACGTCCGGGAAAACGGACGCCGCATGGCCATCAACACCATTATTCAGGGCAGCGCTGCGGACATCATCAAGATTGCCATGATCCGGATCCATGCCCGGATGGGTGAATTCTCCGCCCGGATGATCATGCAGGTCCACGATGAACTGATTTTTGAATACCCTCCGGAAGAGGAGGCCCGTTTGATCGACCTGGTACGCCGGGAAATGGAGGGTGCCACGCAACTGCGGGTTCCGCTGGAGGTCACCATCAAGACCGGCCTTTCCTGGGGAGATCTGCAACCCGTCCCCTGATCTGTCACCATTTCCTCCTTGACTGCAGGCTGTTTTTCCGTTATAAATGAACATGCCACTGTCATTCGGTTGCCAACCATGAAGTCTTTTCTTTCTCGGTTCCACGCCTTCCTCCACCTCATTAAACAATCCGATGAAATATTCATGATCATCCTGCCCATGTTTATCGGGCTTGCGGGCGGACTCGGGGCCGCGCTGCTGCGTTTTCTGATTCATCTTTTCGAGAAGTGGTTCTGGGGACCCTGGGGAGATTCCCTGGCCTGGGGTCGCACCATCCTGGTCCCGGTTGCCGGTGCCTTTGTGGTGGGGCTGATCATCCACTACTTTTCCAAGGAGGCCAAAGGCCACGGAGTTCCCGAGGTGATGGAAGCCATTACCTTGAAAAACGGGGTGATCCGGCCACGGGTGGTTGTCAGCAAGGCAGTGGCTTCGGCCATCACCATCGCGTCCGGCGGCTCGGTGGGACGAGAGGGGCCCATTGTCCAGATCGGCTCCGCCATCGGTTCCACCTTCGGCCAATGGTTCAAGTGCTCTCGCAAACGCATGCAGACCCTGGTGGGGTGCGGGGCAGCCGCGGGAATCGCCGCCGCCTTTAACGCCCCCATCGCCGGGGCCATGTTTTCCGTTGAGATTCTTCTGGGCGACTTCGCGGTGGCGCAGTTCACCCCCATCGTCATCTCTTCAGTCTCCGCCACCGTGGTATCCAGGGCTTTTTTCGGCAACACTCCAGCTTTCCTGGTGCCCAAGTATGAACTTGTCCATCCCCTGGAGCTCTTTCCCTATATCTTGCTGGGGCTTTTATGCGGACTGGTCGCGCTCCTTTTCATCAGGGTTCTATACGCCCTGGAAGATAAATTCGATTCCCTCAAGCGCCCCGATTATATTAAAACCGCCCTGGGAGGAATCATAATCGGTATTTACGGTCTCTCTTTCCCCCAGGTTTTCGGTGTGGGGTACGAAGCCATGAATGAAGCCCTGCAGGGGCACATGCCGCTCATCTTGCTCTTTTCCCTTATTTTCATTAAGATACTCATTACCTCCGTCACCCTGGGTTCCGGCAGTTCGGGAGGCATATTCGCCCCATCCCTGTTCATGGGGGCCATGACAGGCGGATTTTTCGGACACATTCTCCACCGCCTCTTTCCAGCCGTCACCGCGGGTCCAGGCGCCTATGCCCTGGTGGCCATGAGCGCCGTGGTGGGCGCCACCACCCATGCACCCATAACAGCGATTCTGATCATATTCGAAATGACCAATGACTACAAAATCATCCTTCCCCTGATGATCGCCACGACCATCAGCAGCCTAATGTCCACCCGGTTGAGAAACGGATCCATCTACACCCTCAAGCTGATGCGCCGTGGGATTCACCTGAAACAGGGTCGTGAAATAAACGTATTGCGCTCTCTCAAAGTATCCGACGTCATGCGTCCGGATATCGAAATCGCTCCACCCAATTCCACCTTGAAAGAGATCGTTCTCCGCTTCATCGGCTCCGCACACTCCCATGTGTATCTGACCAATGACTCCGGCCACATCTTTGAGCAGATCTC
>CAYVBC010000092.1:2574-6756 GCA_964449545.1 uncultured Clostridia bacterium
GGGATCTTGCGGGAGAAGTCTCAAACCTCATGGGCGATTTCACGCGTTCAAAAATGGTCGAGATGCGGGATGGGCTGTACCTGCTGGAGATCGAAATACCGCATGATTTCATCAGCCGCAGACTCCGGGACCTGGATATCCGCAACCGCTTCCAGGTTGAGGTGGTGATGGTAAAGCGTGCCACAGGAAAGGAACGGCCCAAGCTTCAGACCCCCACGGCACAGACTATTTTTCAACCCGGTGATGTACTTCTGATCCTGGGCGACAAGCGTCACGTGGAAGCGTTCAGCCGCGTCTGATTCCGGCCCCTTCATCAGCGATGATTCCCGCGGCCACCACCCGTCCTTCACTAGCGCAGACACCCGCCTGACCGGCGGTCACCGCGCGAACCGGTGTATGAAACCGGACCCGGAGTGATTCCAAGGATACGGTCAGAACCGTCGCCCTGGTAACAGGCGGGCCATACCGGATCTGCACATCCAAAACCTCTCCGACGGTTATGGGGCACCAGTATACGGGCCGGGTGATCAGGAGCTCTTCCCGTTCGAGATCGCCTGCTTCTCCCAGCACAACGGTGTTTGATTCCGGATCCCGATCCACCACGTACAATCTGCGCCCGCCCGAGTGACCCAGCCCTCGGCGCTGACCCATTGTCACCGCGGCCATACCCCCATGTTTCCCAATCTCGTTCCCCAAAGGATCGAGAATGGGTCCGTGACGAAATGCCTGCGGGATCTTCTCCCTGAGGTAGTCCTCCAGGGGACGCCCCCCCAGGAAACACACATCCTGACTTTCTCCCCCACCGGCCAGTGGAAGGCCGGAGGTTATCCGCCTGACATCCCTCAGGCGGGTTCGGGCCAGGGGAAAACAGACCCTTGACATGCGGGCGGGGTCCACCATGGCAAGAAAATATATCTGCGATTTAGACTGCTCAATGGGATCCACCAGGAAGTTTCCTCGATCACTCCGTTCCAACCGCGCATAGTGACCGGTGGCGAACCAGCTAAAACGTCCTTCAAGCGCCTTATCCATGAGCAGAGAAAACTTAATATGAGTATTGCAGACCACACATGGATTCGGTGTCCTTCCCGCGGCATACTCTGCATTGAAAAAATCAATCACACGACGCTGAAACGCCTGTCGCGCATCCACAATACGATGGGGCACACCGATTCGGGCACAGAGCTCCACGCACGCTTCCAGTCGTTTTTTCTCCTTTTCCAGGCCCAGTTGCAGGGTAACCGCTTCCACGGAGTGGCCCGCATCCCGCAGAAGCAGAATGGCGGCGGTGGAGTCCTTCCCTCCGGAAAATGCCATCGCAACTGATTTCGATTTCACTCCGCCTCCAGTCCAATCCCCGGGGCAATCCGCTCCGCCAACTCCAGTAACGCCCTCGCGGCTGCGGAAAAGGTACTCGCTCTGTATATTTCCTGACGAAATCGTTTGCTGTAGTTCCGTCCGGCAACCAGAAACCGGGTCATGGCCTTGATCCGTCCAAGTCGCAGCGGCTCCGTATAATGCGTTTCCACCAGTTCTATAAATCGCGAGATGATATCGGTCATGGACAACAACGATCCATCTCCACCTGAAATCCGCTTGAAAATCAACGGATCGGAAATCGCTCCCCGCCCGATCATCACACCATCCACATATCGCAGCCGTTCCAACGCTTCTTCCCGAGTCTGAATATCACCGTTACCGATCAGTGGGATCTGGACAATCTCCTTCAGCTTCGGAGCATACTCCCAGGCCGCGGGGACCCGGTACCGGTTCTGCTGCAACCTGAAATGGACAGTCACGGCATCCGCACCCTCCCCCTGAATCATGGCCAGAAACTCCGGCGCATTCACCCTGGAAAACCCAAGACGCATCTTCACGGTCAAGGGCAGGTCGGGCGCGGCCAGGCGCACGGCGCGTATGATGCAGGCAGCCAGCGCGGGATCTTTCATCAGGGCCGCGCCCGCGTTTTTACGGATCACTTTCCCCGCCGGGCACCCCATATTGATATCAATCCCATCGAAGTCCGTTTCCCCGGCCACCATGGCGGCGGCATCTCCCATGGCCACTGGATCCGCGCCAAAAAGCTGAATGAAACCCGGGGTTTTTCCATCAGATCCGCGCATCATCTCCATGGTTTTCAGGTTACGACGAATCAAGCCTTCCGCGGAGACCATCTCCGTTATCGTCATTCCCACTCCGCCGATTTCTTCCACCAGGCGGCGAAATACCACGTCCGTAAGCGATGCCATGGGTGCCAGCACCGTGGGCTGGTCCAGAGTAATATTTCCAATCTTCAGTGTCACCCGCTTATTATAACATCCTCCCCCGCAACCGGCGAATTCAAAGCTTTCGAGCCTTCGTGCACCGGAAAATGAAAATGCAAATGTAAGGTTTTCTCCCAGGAGCACCATTGACGTACACAAAGGATCCGGTTATCCTCTGATTCATATCCTGGAGGAATCATGGTTTCGCGCAGAGTTGTTTCCCTCTTGCTCCTGCTGGTTTTATCACTGATCTGGGGCTCCTCGTTCATTCTGATCAAGAAGTCTCTGATCGGACTTTCCGCACTGCAGACCGGCGCTTTGCGTGTCCTGATTTCCGCGGCCGCGTTTCTTCCCTGGATTATTGCGCGTCGGCAACGGATTCCCTGGAGACACCTGAAGTACATCGTCCTGTTCGGTTTGTGCGAAGTGGGCATCCCCCCCTACCTCTATGCCATTGCTCAGACTCGGGTGGAAAGCGCCACGGCAGGCATACTCAACAGCCTGGTTCCCCTTTTCACACTGGCCGTGGGAACCTTGTTTTTCAGTTTGAAGGCGGGTCGTAATGAGGTTGCCGGCGTTGGTCTCGGACTGATCGGGGCCATGCTGTTGGTCGGCGGCGGAGGCTTCCACTTTCAAAGTGCTGACCTGTTCGGATTGTTGATCGTCCTGGCCACCCTGCTGTACGCGTTCGGAGGCAACATTCTTCAAAACAGGTTGTCCGCGGTCTCACCAGTGGATATCTCCGCAATGGCTTTCGTCTCAATGGGGATTCCCTCTCTTGCCGTATTGGGATTTACCGGACTACCCGAGGTCAACCCGGAGACAATCCCCTCTCTTCTTGCCGTTACCGTACTTTCCCTGGTGGGTTCCGGGGCCGCTATTGTTCTCTTCAGCCGCCTCATTCACCTGTCCGGGGCGCTGACCGCATCCTTTGTTACATACCTGATCCCCGTTGTGGCCGTGGTTTGGGCCGTTCTGGATGGAGAGATCCTGACATGGCTGCAGTTCGCCGCTCTGTTCGGTATTCTGGCCGGAGTCCGACTGGTCACCCACAGACCCAGGGCATGAGCGCCTACGATTTGTCAGGTCACCGATTCGGTTTTTAATCCGGAACGCAGCGAAGCAACCGCCAGGATCACACCCAGTATCACACTCAGGATCGCGGCCGCCAGAACACGGTACTCCGCAGGCAGCAGGAATGTGATGGTGTGGGCCGGTACCCAGAACAGGGGAATTGTTTTCTTGAACACGAACCCATACAGCACATCCCAGTCCAGGTCAGCCAGGATCCGTCCGAAAGGGAGGGGACACAACAGGGCGCGTAAACGGCCGTTTCTTTCCGCAATGTGAGTGTCCGTCACACGGTGAATCGTCATGAAAAAGGGAGCGAACACCGCGTTCATGGCCACGCTGATGGAAAATGCGGAAAGCAGTTTGATGGCTGAAAACGGTTCGGACATGGAGGCTACCGCGCCCCATACCCCCACGGACTCAAGAAAAACCGGAACACCGCTGGCAAAAACCACGAATGCCACATGAATCATCGCCCCCAGGCCCGCCCAGATGATTGCCCGGGGGAAAACGCCGAAACCCGGTGCCCTGTAAAGGCCCGTGCGGATCCGCAGCCCCAGCATTTCACCCATAGTGGCCAGGATTGCGAACTTCAGCATGCTCATCCCGATCCCCCAGCTTTGATTCAGGGCATGGTAGGTTTCAGCGACCCCGTCCAGAAAGATAAAAGCCGCCAGGGGGATCAACAGGGTCAGGGAAAACAGCATATCACTTTTTTTCATCAAAACCTCAAGGGTGGCAAGGTATGTGTGAAGTATATCAGAAACTGGATAAGCCTACGATGATATGCCGAAGGGTCACAGCGCGGCGAAGTGACGGGCGTCCACGGGCCAGGGGGGGAAAGTTC
>CAYVBC010000093.1:0-2160 GCA_964449545.1 uncultured Clostridia bacterium
CCCTTGGGGGCCAGCGCGCCGATGTACTCGTAGGTTCGTGCCGAGGTGAACAGCTCACCGAAAGCGATCAGGGCCACGGTCAGTGTAATGAACAGGGATCCCAGGGGCAGCAGGTTGCCCAGGGTCATGGTCCGCAGGCCGCCGGACATGAAGATGGGCAGGATGTTGATCACCATGGAAAGACCGATGATCACGGTTCCCACCACAATGGACTTGATGGGTTTCATGCGCCCGAAGGTCTTGGTGATGAGGAGCTGGAAGAAGACGATGACAAAGGGGTTGGCCATGGTGATCAGGTCCACGGCCGGAGTCTTTTCCACCACCTTGCCCAGGTAGAGGGGCAGGACGTTGTACACCTGGTTGTAGATAAAGAAGAAGCCGCTGGAAGCCAGCAGAAAGAGGGTGAAGCGTCCGTTGCGCAACACCAGGAACATGTCGGCCAGAATGCGGCCAATCGGCTTCTTGGGTTTGGCCGCGGTTTGCCCCATCTCCTTGTCCGGGTCCCGGTACAGGAAGAGGACGGCAAAGAACGCGGCGATGGAACAGGCCACGGATACGGCGAAAATCAGGCTCAGGTTGGATTGCTTGCGCACGATAAAAGCGATTCCCCGTCCCACCAGAGAGCCGATGTTGATCACCATGTAGAAGATGGCGAATCCCAGCGTGGCCCGCATACCGGCGGTTTTCTGAACGGTTCCGGAAATGCAGGGTTTCACCACGGAACCGCCGAGTCCGATCAGAACGATTCCCAGGATGATGGGAACGATGACTCCCGGTCCGGCGGTTACGGCGCTGCCAATGACGGGATCCAGGGTTTCTCCTCCGAACCAGACCGGATATCCCATGAAAAAATATCCGCCCGATAGAAGGACAAAGGCCACCAGCAGGGCGCGTTTGAATCCCACCTGGTCGGCAATGGTTCCACTGAGAATGGGAAGGAAATATACCAGGGACCAGAGGGCGCCGTTCAGCGTGCTGGGCCAGTAGTCGCCCAGGCCCAGCTGGCCCAGGTAGAGAACGACAAAGCTGGCCATGGCATAATAGGCGCCACGTTCGAACAGTTCGGTTACATTGGCGGTCCAGAAGCTGCGCGGGAAGGGTGCGGGCTTCGCTTCCGCCGGGGAAGGCTTTGAGTTAGTCTGTGTCATGGCTTGTTCACCTTGATTGGTCTCGGGCTTTTTCCAAGATCAGGAATTCCCGCCCGGGGGAAGGGTAGAACCGCGTCCATGGGGACGTGATGGGGTGATCTCCAGCCGGATGCGTCTGAAGGCCTGTCCGGGATCGGGATCCCGGGTAATGGGGCGGCCGATGACCAGGTAATCAGCCCCGTCCGCCATGGCTTCCGCGGGCGTGAGAACGCGTTTCTGATCGCCTCTGTCCGCCCAGGAGGGTCGGATTCCCGGGGTGACCAGGGTCAGGTCGGTGCCGAATCTTTGCCGCAGGGGTTTGATCTCCCTGGGAGAACAGACCACGGCGGTGACACCGTTTTCCAGCCCCAGTTCGCATAGGCGCAGCACTGTTTCTTCGGTGCTCCCGCCACAGCCCGTGGCTTTCAGGTCCTTATCCGAAAGGGATGTCAGTACAGTGACGCCCAGAATCACGGTGCGGGTTCCGGCCGCGGCCTGGGCGGCGGCTTTCGCCATCGCCCCCCCACCGCTCAGGTGGATGGTCAGAAACCGGGGTTTCATGTCGATTACAGCGTGAACCGCGGCAGCCACGGTGTTGGGAATGTCCTTGAATTTCAAGTCCAGAAAAATCTGCTTTTCCCGTTCCCGGATCATATGGATCAAGGGGCTTCCCATTCGCAGCCATGCCTGCAGGCCGACTTTGAAAAACCGTGCCTCCGGCAATGCGTTGAGGAGCTTTTCGGCCTGGTCCATGGTATCCACGTCCAGGGCGGTAATAATGCGATCGGTCATGTCGGGGGTCATATCTTGAGTTCTCCTCTGATAAATTCGAGGTCCGCGATTCCCAGGCGGTCCATCTCCGCCTCGATTTCATGGATAATGCGGACCGAAGCGCCGGGCTCAACCAGGTTGACGGTTCCGGTCTGAACGGCGTGGGCCCCGGCCAGGACAAATTCAAGTACATCCAGTCCGGAACGGATCCCGCCGATTCCGATCACGGGAATGGAAACCGCCCGGCAGGCCTCCCATACCA